>JAHKAY010000007.1 GCA_018825785.1 Chloroflexota bacterium
AATGGCGTCCCGGCTCAGCCACGCCCTCACCTCATCATCCGTCCGGTAGGGCAGGCCCCAGGCAGCGTCCACGCCTGCCTTGGCCCCGGCGAAACCAGAATGGTCATACCATCGCCAAGTCATGACCTCAAGATGGCTGGGACCCTCAAGGGCCCTGGCCCTGTCCCCCAGCTCCTTACCCTTGAAGTAGACATCGGCTACACTGTTCCCATCCGCCACAACACCCGGCAGACCAAGACCCACGCCGTAGTCAGCCAGGTAGGGCGACGGAGCCAGCGAGGCGATGGGGTTGCCCATGCCCGTGAAGTTGTTCTCGGTCACGAATATCACGGGGAGCTTGTAGTTGACGGAGCTGCGGACCGTGTTGAACCAGTGCCGCGAGTTGTTAGCGCCATCGCCGATGTAGGACACGGCAATCTGGCCGGACTTCCGGACCTTGGCGCTCCACGCCGCACCAGCAGCCAGGGGGGGGTTGGCACCCACGACAGGGTTCGCCCCCAGGAAGCCCAGGTCCACGAAGCAAAGGTGCATGGTCCCACCGTAGCCCTTGTTAGCCCCCGTCTTCCTCATGAAGAACTCGGCCGTCATCCGCTTGGCATCGGCACCCCTGCCCGCCATGTCATGGTGAGCAGCATGGGTGCCTACGGCGTAATCGTCAGCCCTCATAACTAGGGTCCCGATAGCACAGGCCTCGGCCTCCTGGCCGACCCTCATGTGCCCACCGCCATAGACGCCCGGCGCGAGCTTCTGGGCTGTCCCTGTTGCCCCTAGCGGGTAGCCCCCAAGGCTGGTGTCCTTCATCGTGGTTTCAAAGACCCGGCTTCTGCACATCCGTGTGAAGCATTCAATTTGCTGGGCCTTGGGCACCTTGGCCAGCGCATCCGACGCGGCATTGTCCAGGTACTTCGCCGGTGGCAGCCACTTAACGGTGTCGCCATACTTCCAGGTGAGCATGGCCCCGCCGTAACCGGGGGCGGCCCGCACCAGGGACTTGGGGTGTATCCAGGCCGGCCCGGTAACAGTCGGGGGACCTACCGGGGCCGCCGCTGTTGGAGCTGGGGCCGCTACAGGAGCGCACGCAGCAACGGTGACCGTGGCCCCCGCCGCCAGCATGCCCTTGATGAAGCTACGTCTGTCCAGAACATTGCGTTCTGAGACTTTCAATTCGACCTCCTCTTTTTTGTCTCTTGGGGTCTAAATTTCCCTATCACTCTAGTATGCTGTAAGACCCTTTCCTCGCGCGGCACCACCTCCTTTTTCCAGGGCCTGGAAACCGAGAGAAAACGTCACAGATAGCGCAGCCCCAGGCACCTATTATAACGACTATAGGATATACGATTTTTTTCGTCTTGTCAAGTGGGCCAGATTAGAGAGTCTATGGGGATGTTTCAGCCTCCACCCGCTCCCGGTAAGAGGCCAGGAGCCTCAGGCTCAGCTCACCGGCCTCCCCCGAGCCCACAGGCCTCCCCCCCACCCTGGTGAGGGGCATCACCTCCAGCAGGGAGCTGGTGAGGAAGGCCTCTCTGGCTTCTGCCAGTTCCTCGGGGCGGACCGCCCGCTCCCGACAGGGGATACCCCACCCCCGGGCCAGTTCCAACGCCACCCCCCGGGTTATACCCAGGAGGGGACCACTCCCCTCCTCCGGGGTAACCAGGCCCTCCCCCACCACCAGGAAGAGGTTGGCATTGCTGGCCTCCACCAGGAAGCCCTTTTCGTTAAGGAGGAGGGCCTCCTGGGCATCCGCCTGGCGCGCAAACCGCCGGGCCAGGAGGAAGGGGATATAGTTGGTGGACTTGACCCCGCTGAGAGCGGAGCGGGAGGGCACGGGAAAGGGGAACAAAACGGCGGAGTAGCCCCTCTGGTAGGCCTGGGGCGGGGGTGGGGTGAAGGGCTGGGCGGTGATGACCACGGGAGGGGAGGAGGGGAGGGGCTCGGGGGCCGCCTCCCCCTCGCCGGCGGAAACGGTGAGCCGGACCCGGGCATCCTCGAGGCCGTTGGCTTTCAGGGTCCGGTGGAGGGCGGCGGCCAGCTCCTCCCGGGGGAGGGCCAGGGCTATCCCCAGGCGCTCCAGGGAGCGGAAAAGGCGGTCCAGGTGGCTATCCAGGCGAAAGAAGCGCCCCCGGTAGCTGCGCAGGGTCTCAAAGGCTCCGTGCCCGTAGAGGAAGCCGTGGTCCAGGGCAGAGACCCGGGCCCGGGGGCGTGGCACCAGCCTGCCGTTGATGTAGATGAGCTCCACCATCCCCTCATCCCTCCGGTGGGACCAGCCCCAGGGCCAGGAAGAGGGCCCGGGCCTTGTCCAGGGTCTCCCGGTATTCGGCTTCCGGCATCGAGTCATAGACCACCGCCCCCCCCACCTGGAAGTAGGCCCGGCCCTCCTTGACCACGAAGGTGCGGATAGCCATATTGAGCTCCATATCCCCGTGAAAGGAGATATAGCCGATAGCCCCGGTGTACACGCCCCGGCGGGTGGGCTCCAGCCCATCAATGACCTCCATGGCCCTCACCTTGGGCGCCCCGGTCACCGAGCCGCCGGGGAAGGCGGCCCGGAGGAGGTCCACCACCCCTAGCCCAGGGCGGAGCCGGCCTGCCACCGTGGAGGTCAGTTGCCAGACGGTAGCGTATTTCTCCAGGGTATAGAGCCGGGGCACCCGGACGGTGCCGAAGCGGCACACCCGGCCGATGTCGTTGCGCATCAGGTCCACTATCATTACATTCTCCGCCCGGTCCTTGATGCTCCCCCGTAGGTCCCGGGCCAGGGCCCGGTCCTGCCCCGGTTCCGCTCCCCGGGGGCGGGTGCCCTTCATAGGCCTGGTCCTCACCCTGTCCCCTTCCAGCCGGAGGAAGAGCTCCGGGGAGGCGCTCACCACCTGGACACCGGGGAAGTTGAGATAGGCGGCGAAGGGCGCCGGGTTGCACTGGCGCAGTCTCCGGTAGAGCTGGTAGGGAGGGAAGGGTAAGGGCACCTCAAAGCGCTGGGAAAGGTTCACCTGAAATATGTCCCCTGCGGCGATATACTCCCGGGCCCGCTCTACTGCTCCCAAGTAGCCCTCCCGGCTGAAGTTCGCCCGGACGTCACCGACAGGGGGGCAGGGGCTCTCCTCCTGCGGTAACGCCGGCTGCTGGAGCCTGGCCAGAAGCTCCCGCAGGCGCCTTTGCGCACGGAGCTGCCTGGCTTCCGGGTCCACTTCTGGAAGCCCGGTGGAGACCAGGTAAGCCCTGCCCCGGCGGTGGTCGAAAGCCACCAGGGCATCGTAGAAGCCCAGATAGGCTTCGGGCAGCTCCAGGTCATCCCGGGCCTCAGCGGGCAGATGCTCTATGAAGTGGCACAGGTCGTATCCGAAGTAGCCAACAGCTCCCCCCACCAGGGGCAGGTCCGCCAGGCGAGCTACCCGGTAACACTCCAAGAATCCCCGCAGGACCTCAAAGGGGTCGCCCACCACTACCTCCTGCTTGCCATCCTCCCAAAGCAATAGCACCTGATTGCCTCGGCTACGGAGCACGAGGAAGGGTTTGCTTCCCATAACGGAGAACCGTCCCAGCCCGCCGGCGAGGAGGGCGCTGTCCAGGAAGAAGCCGTAAGGTTCGCTCTGTAACCGTTGAAACGCCTGGAGCGGGGTAAGGCCGGTGAACACGGGCTCCACCAGCGGAACAAACGCCCCAGGCAACCGCACCAGTCCCCCTGTCTCAGTCAATACACCCAATTATATTCTCCAGGAACAGCGGAACTCAAAGGGCCAAAATTCAAGGGGCTGTCTCGCTTGAGACAGCCCCTTGAATATTCTGCCTTACTGCTTAAATCTTCTTCCGTCCCAGTATTGGCTCATCTTCGGTCTGAGCCTTGGCCAGAGGCACGCGGAGGCTGACGACGAACAGGACTGCCCCTGTCAGGATAAACAGAATATAGGTTAGACACATATAGAGCTTTAGACTGCTCAGGGCAGAGTTGACCGCATCGCCGAGCTTGACATCGCTAAGGCTCTTGACCGTGTCCCTATAGTCTATTGCTCCCTGGTCCATGTCTGCCTTGGCCGCAACCAGGGAAGGGCTCAGGTCTGTTACCAGTTTGGTCACCGTCGCCTTTGAGGCCCCCAGGTCCCTGGAGGTAGTGCCGAGGCTGGTGGTAAGGCCTGCCAACTGGGTATTGGTTGTATTCAGGAAAGTAGTCGCCTGGCCTACCACATTGGTCACCGCCCCCTTGGTCGCCCTCACACTTCCCGCCGCTGCCGTAAGGCTGGTGTTAAGGGTGCCCAGACTTCCGGCGGTATCGTTCAGGGCACTGGTCACCTGCCCAACTACACCTGTCACCGCTGCCTTGCTCGCCTTCAAATCGTTGGCTGCCTTAGTCAGGCTCGCACCCAGGGTGCCCAGGTCTTTCCCGGTGGCATCAAGGGAGGTCCCAACCTGCCCCACCATACCCCCAACCGTGGCACTGATCGCCCTCACACTACCGGCGGCGGTCTTGAGGCTCGCATCGAGGGCACTCACCTGCTTACCTGTGTCGCCCAGTACCACCCTTATCTGCTGGACCTGGCTGTCCACCAGGCCTATATTCTGGTCCACTTGCGCTATGGTGGCGGCAGTACCCAGGTCCAACGCATAGCCCAGACTCCTATAGGCGGTCCCCTGGGCCACCAGCAGGGAAGCGTCAATCCCAAAGGTGCTCTGGACGTACTGACCGATGGCTATCAGGTCATCGCCCGTAATCCGGTTCAAAGGTATGGGTACGGCAATCCCCGGCAACTGTATGGCGCTTTGCTTCGCCGCTGCCTGGATGGTCGCTCTCAACCCACCCGTCGCCTGTTGCAGGCTGGCGACGCTTTGGTCAGCGGCCACCAGGGCCCCACCGACCGCAGCCACCGCCCCAGAGGCTGAATCCAGGCTGGCGGCTGCGCCGTTCACTATCTGAGCCACCTGCGTCTGGACCCCGGGCAGGCTGGCAGTCACCGACCCCAGCCCCGCTGCCACCTGTGTCACAGACGCGCCGGCCGCATCCAGGCTGGCAGCCGCGCTATCAACTATCTGAAGCACCTGCGTCTGTAGTGCCGGCAGGCTGGCAGTCACCGACCCCAGCCCAGTTGCCACCTGTGTCACAGACGCGGCGGCCGCATCCAGGCTGGCAGCCGCGTTATCCATTATCTGGCCCACCTGGATCTGGGCCGTGGGGAGGCTGGCACCCAGCCCGCTCAGGCCTTTCCCTACCTCGGTCAGGGACCTAGAAGCCGTGTCCAGGGTAGCAGTCGCGTCATCTATGATGAGGGATGCCTGCTTCTGGACATCGGGCAAGTCAGCATTCAACCCGCCCAGGAGAGCTGACATGTCCTCCCACGATGCGGCCTCACGGTTGAAGGAGGTGACAATGTCGGCCACCGCCTTGTCAGCATTCTCCGCCTGGGGCCCCACTGCACCAAAGGCCACCAGCGACGCCACTAACCCTACAATGCCCAGGACCATCATAACGATAGAGACTACCTTTACCAAAATCTTCATAACTTGACCTCCTGCCTTTTAGGATTGGACCCTTCCGGGGGCAAGCGTTTTCGACCTAGCCACCCTAGCATTCGCAATTCAGGCCTAATTCTAGGCCCATGTCATAAAGGTTGTCAATAGGGGAACTGAAATCTAGTTAAATTCTTCACACAGCTACGCCGGCACTGTGAGACGGCCCCGCCTGGTCCGGGCCCGGCCCTCTTGTTGAAAGCCTCAGGACGTTGTAGTACAATAGTAATAGTTCCGCGCTGAATGGGGGTGGAGGGCAAGTATGACCAAGATAATGGTTTCCACTTTTTCCAGCAGTTATCTTTTTCCAGCAACTAAAGGAGGAGTCCTATGAAGCAAGCTTCTGTTCTTGACCGCCGTTCCTTTGTAAAAGCCTTGCTGGCAGCGGGGGCTACCAGCGTTGTGGCTTCTTGCCGTTCTGCTCCTGCAGGGGACACACCGTCTGCCCCGGCCGGGGGCAAAATAGACGCGCCATCGTGGATCCATCCTGCTTCCCTCATCCGGCCTCTTCCGGGGCCGGGGGGCAACCTGGCCTGGAAAGCGGGCGACACCCTGAAGTGGCTGACCCCCGAGAAGATAGCCCCGGGGAAGCCCGCCGACCTGCTGGCCAGCCTGCCCAAGGAAAAGCTGGCCGATATGTACCACAAGCTGTGGGTCATCCGCCTCTGGGAGACCGCCGTCAAGGACCTTTCCGTCACCGGCAAGGATGGGCTCTATGGGGTGGTCCACCTCTATGTGGGCCAGGAGGCCATGGCGGTGGGGTCCATTGCGGCCCTGAACCCCGATGACTATATCACCTCCACCCACCGGGGCCATGGCCACGTGATTGCCAGGGGTACCGACATCAACAAAATGATGGCCGAGATGTTCATGAAGGCGACGGGTTCAAATAAGGCCTACGGCGGGTCCATGCACATCTGTGATGAGAGCAAGGGGGTCCTCAGCGCCAACCCCATCGTTGGTGCCGGGGCCTACATCGGCGCCGGTGCCGCCTACAATATGAAGGTCCGGGGCTCCAAACAGGTGGTGATGACTTTCCTGGGCGATGGGGCCACCAACAGCCCCTACTACTTCAGCGCCCTCCGGCAGGCCACCATGTATAAGTGCCCCCTGGTGGTGGTGGTGGAGAACAACTTCCAGAACATGTGGATATCTATGGCAACGGTCAGCCCTACCCCCTGGTGTGCCGACCTGACGGTGGGCCTGGGTATCCCCTCCGTGGTAGTGGACGGCAACGACATCGCAGCCATGTACGCGGCCACCAAAGAGGCGGCGGAGCGGGCCCGGGCGGGCGAGGGGCCCAGCGTGGTGGAGGGCATCACCTATCGCTGGCTTGACCATGACGGGTTCGCCGGGGCCAAGGAACGGGTGGACGGCGCCTTCAACCTCCCCTACCGCACAGACGACGAGGTCCGGCAGTGGATAGCCCGGGACCCCATCAAGCGGTTCCACTCCTTCCTGGTGGAGAAAAAGCTGTTCACCGACGCCGACCTGAAGGCGGCGGAGGCAGGTGCGCGCAAGGCGGTGGATGACTCTATTGACTTCGCCCGCAAGAGCCCGCTGCCTGCCCCGGAGGACGGGGTGAAGAATGTGTGGTCCCTCGGCCCGCTCCCGGCCACCCAGTTCGGAAAGGGATAGAGAGGAGGCAAGGCATGCCAAGAAAGTCTCGCATTCTTGCTCAGCTAGAGGCCGTCCAGTACTGGATGCACAAGGACCCCACCATGCAGATCTTCTGGGAATACAGCAGCCTGGCAGGAATAACCCCGGAGGGCCGGAGCATCAATCTGTCTGCCGAGTTCCCCAGACTGACCACCTGGCGGACCCCGGGCCCATGGGGTGAGCCCATAGATGAGACGTGGATCGCTAATGCCTCTATAGGTGCCGCCACCACCGGCGCCCGCGCCCTTGCCCGACTGCCGTCTATGGCTATCACCTATGCCCTGGAGTTCATCTTCAACCAGGCGGCCAAGTGGCGCCAGGGCAGCGGCGGGCAGTCAGGTCTGAGGTTTGTGGCCTGGCTCGATTTTGCCGGCCGGCGGGCGGGGATGGGTTCCCAGCACGCTGATGCGGGGCAGGAGACCTTTTACGCCAATATGCCCGGCCTCATCGTGGTAGTGCCGGGCACCGCCTACGATGCCAAGGGCCTGATGAACGCTGCCCTCGCGGGCGAGGACCCGGTGGCCTACTGCGACTACCTGGTCCTGGCCGCCCTCCCCATTGAGGACGTCCCCGATGACTACTACACCGTGCCCATCGGGAAAGCGGCTGTCCGGCAGGAGGGGAAAGACCTGACCCTGGCCTACTGGGGGGAAGTCACCCTGGATGTGGTGAGGGCCCTCCCTCTGCTCAAGTCGGCGGGGATCAGCGTGGAGGCCATTGACATCCGGACGCTGAAGCCCTTTGACGAGAAGACTGTCGTCGATTCGGTAACGAAGACAAAGCGCCTCCTGGTGGTGACCCACGGGCACTTCACCGCCGACTTTGCCTCCCATGTGGTGGCTATCGCCGCCCTGAACGTGTCGGGGGCCAAGTTTGACATCATGGCCTTCCCCGACGCACCATCCCCAGCCTCCTATGATATGATGACCTGGATGACACCAGATGCGCAAAAGATCGTGGAGCGGGTCAAGAAGCTGGTGGGCTAAGCGGCATCGGGTTCTGGTGCCTGGCTTGAGGGGCCCCGAGGGCTCGGGGCCCCTCGGCTATCCGATAGGTTTCAGGAGGACGGAAAATGGGTGTTGAGGGAGTGGGACCAGGGCCAGGGGAGCACCCGGAAGTGGAGCCGTATCAGTTCGTTGAGGAGCCGGAGGCAAAGGAGGTCCCGCTCGAGGTCTCCTGTCCGCGCTGTGGCGGGCCTACCAGGGTAGATATGGTAAGGAGCGACATCTGGCAGGGGGACCATCTGATTGTGGTGGAGGACATCCCCGCCCTTGTGTGCGATAGATGTGTAGAACAGTTCTATTCCGAGCCGGTGACCGACGCCCTGCGGAGGCTGGTGCAAGAGGGGCTGGAGTCGGCTAAGCCGAAGAGGGAGATGGTTGTCCGAGTCTATTCCCTGGCCGGGCGGGTAAAGGTGCCACAACCGCCACCTGAAATGGGCTACTGGTCCAGGGTGCCCCCGGAGGGGGCATAGAGCACCGACCAGCGCCAGGGGGTTGCTTTCCAGGCCTGCTTGCCCTCAGGGCCGGTGCCCTGCTATAATAGACCCCAAAATTAAGACTAATGTTACGGCGAGGTATTGCTATTCTAATGAGTACCGGTATTCTGTTGGGGGCGGCCTGCAGACCTGCTGCCAAGCCAACACCAGCTCCCATCCCGACACCTACTCCCCTCCCAACGCCCTCTTCAACACCAACGCCTGGCAGCCTGGCCGGGTTTTTCCCGCCGGGCCCGGGGCGGGAGGAGGTTATTTTCTACTGTGGGAACTGTCATAGCCTATCCCTTCCTCTGGTAGCGCGGAAGGCTCCAGAAGCCTGGGTGGACTTCATTAAGAGCCACCCGGGGGCAGAGTTCCTGCCCGAGGAGACACTGAAACCCCTGCTGGAATATCTCACCGCCAACTTCGGACCCGATGACCCGGTCCCGGAGATTCCCCCTGGACTATAAGAAGGAGGCGACAATCTCGCGGCGACGGGTTCTAGTCCTGGCGCTCTCCGGAGGGCTTCTGCTGGCGGCCTGCGGCCCAAAAGCCACTCCCCAACCTGCACCCACTCCCACTCCTACGCCTAGAATAACTCCTGCCCTCACTCCCACACCTACACCCGCACTCACCCTGACGCCTACACCCAACCCGACACCTGCCTCTACCCCAACGCCTACTCCCGTTCGTACCCCCACGGCTACACCTACCCCCACGCCTCCCGCAACACCCACACCAGCGCCTGCCCCCTGGTCTCCGCCTGCCGGCAGCCTCAACCTAAACGATTACCTCCCACCGGGTCCAGGAAAAGATGCAGTCATCAATGAATGCGCCAACTGTCACAATATAATACGTATCCTAATCAGCCGGAGGTCTCCAGTAGGGTGGGAGAACTTCCTCAGAGACCACCCGAACGTGGTCATCAGTGAGCAGACAATCAGACTCCTGACAGAATATCTCGCTGCCAGCTTCGGCCCCGATGACCCGATCCCTCACATACCCCCGGAGCTGTCCGCCGGAGATGGCGGCGCAGGTGAGGTCTAAACGCTATTTAGGGAGGTGTCATCGTTACTGCGAAGCCCATGGCTATGGTGAGCGCAGACGGACCTCTGGCGGCATGGCCTGGTCCGTCCAAGCGAGGAGCAGTTGAAGCCCATCTTAGAGTATGCTAGCATGTGCTTCGGTCTCGGGGCTCCGGTCCCGGATATGCTTATGGAACCGAGAGACCGGTTAGGCTGTTTGAGGAGGCGCCAATGCTACGGGGGATTTTGATACCCTTGACGCTCATTGTACTGCTGGTGGCGGCCTGTGGCCCGAAAGCCACCCCCCAGCCAACAGCTACCCCCACGCCCACCCAGGTGCCCCACCCGGGGCCTGACCCCACCCCACCCCCCGGCGCCCAGGTTGCCTCGTTCTTTGCAGACGGTCCGGGGAGGGACCTGGTCTTGGAGTGGTGCGGGACCTGCCACAGCCTGACCCGTATCCTGACCACGCGGAAGGACCCGGCGGGATGGGCCACCTACATGAAGAATCGCCGGGCCGATATAGCCTTCCTGGGGGACGAGGAAGTGAAAACCATAACAGACTATCTCGTTGCCAACTTCACCCCCGATAAGCCCATTCCGCAACTCCCCCCGGCGCTGACCCGGTGATGAGGCTATTCAAAAGATGAGACTACTTAAGGAGGTGTCAATGCTACGGCGATGGGTCCTCATCCTGGTACTCGCCAGCGCGTTGCTGCTGGCAGCCTGCACCTGTGGCGGGGGGGCCAAAACCCCAACCCCCACACCTACCCGGACTCCAACTGCCACCCTGGCGCCGACTGCCACGCCTGCGCGAACGCCTACACCTACACCAACATCTACAGCCACCCTGACACCTGCTTCCACCTCAACACCTACTCGCACCCCCACCCCTACCCCTACAGCGACGCCTACACCTGCACCTACTCCCACACTTACTCCCACACCTACCCCTACACCTACACCTACACCTACACCTACACCTACACCTACATCTACCCCTACGCCTACACCTACTCCTACTCCTACACCTACACCTACATCTACCCCTACGCCTACACCTACACCTACTCCTACTCCTACTCCTACATCAACACCCACGACTACCCCGGCTCCCACGGCAACGCCAGCATGGACGCCACCTGCCAACCCTACCAGCCTGGCCGACTTCCTCGCGCCTGGTCCAGGAAGGGCCGTGTTTCTCAATAACTGCTCGGGCTGTCATAGCGTGGCCACTACCCTGATCTCGCGGAAGGCCCCGGACGGCTGGGAGAGCTTTATTCACGACCACCGAGTCAACACCGGTATGAACGATGCCGATGCGAAGACCCTCACAGACTATGTCATTGCCAACTTCAACACCAATGTGCCTGATTTCGATATCCCCCCGCAGCTGCTTGCTGGTGAAGTTATTACACCCTTCTAGGGAGATGTCAGCGCTGTGGCCATGAGCTCTTGTCCTGGTGGTAGGCAGTCTTGGGGGGTAGGCGGCGCGCCAAGAAGGGCGCCGCCTACCCCCCGCCCCGCCCCACCCCCCAAAGCTAGCCCCGGCGGGAAAGCTTAACCTTGACCAGACCTTTCCCCAAGCTCGGGGGAGACCTGGTCATTATATATTGTGATGCCTGTCACGGTGTCCATCCGGACGTCGTCGCGGGGCCGGCAGGCACGACGCCGGAGTAGAGAGGAGGGATAGTGCGTGCCAAATATACTAACGAAGGGGCGGTAGAAGTGGGGCCTACAGGTCCAGACCGGCAGGGGCAGGGCCTGATGGCGGCAAAGGAGTAGCATGCTTCACAACTTGCTTCCCAACACCCTTCCTTTTCTGGGCTTCTTCACCGGGCTGGTTATCGTCTACTATCTGATTCCTCACAGGTTCCGCTGGCTTCTCCTGCTATTGGGCAGCCTCTTCTTCTACGGGACCTTCAACGTGGGTTATGTGGCGTTGCTGGCCGGGTTCACCCTGTTCATCTACCTGATGAGCCTGGTGACAGCGGCCCGTCAAGGTGGCCTGCGGCGGGTCCTCCTGGTGGTGGGGTTGGTGGGAGGGGTGATACCGCTG
Organism: Chloroflexota bacterium; assembly: GCA_018825785.1. Lineage (NCBI taxonomy): Bacteria > Bacillati > Chloroflexota > Chloroflexota bacterium. The sequence goes on from JAHKAY010000007.1 coordinate 11,717, forward strand.
TTAGTGTTCAAGTACTACGATAACTTCTTCCTGCGCTACCTCTTGACCGCCCCCTCCATTCCACGGCTCAATTGGCTGTTGCCGGCGGGACTTTCCTTCTACACCTTCTCGTGTTTGAGTTACCTGGTGGATATATACCGAGGAAAACTCCCCGTGGAGAAGCACCTGGGGCGGATGGCGCTCTATGTGGCCTTCTTCCCGAAGCTGCTGGCAGGGCCTATTGACCGGGCCACGACCTTTCTGCCACAGCTTTTGAAGCCGGCGCGGTTCAATCGGGAGGAGGTCGCCCTGGGGCTCCAGATGGTGCTGTGGGGGCTGGTGAAAAAGGTAGTGATAGCGGACCGGCTGGCGGTCTTTGTCAACCAGGTGTACCAGTCGCCGGGGACGGCTTCACCGGTTGACCTGGTGCTGGCCTCGTATTTCTTCGCCTTCCAGATTTACTGCGACTTTTCGGGCTACACGGACATGGCCATCGGGATGGGACGGGTGCTGGGGATTAATCTCATGGAGAACTTCCGGCGGCCATACTTCTCTACCTCAATAAATGAGTTCTGGACGCAAAGGTGGCACATCTCACTCACCCGCTGGTTCCGAGACTACATGTTCATCCCGCTGGGTGGGAGCCGGGTGGCGAAGTGGAGGTTTTACCTCAACCTGATAGTCGTGTTCGCGGTCAGCGGCCTGTGGCACGGGTCCAACTTGGTCTTCTTAATCTGGGGGACGTTGCAGGGGGTATGGCAGGTGCTGGCGCTGATGACGGCCCCCGCCAGGAACTGGATAGCAAAGCTGCTACGGGTGCCGGGGAAGGTGGGGACGGTTATCAGTGCGCTAGCGGTGTTCCACATGGTGCTGACGGGCTGGGTTTTCTTCGCGGTGGGGTATGTGAGGGGCACAGCGGCCACATTGAATGACGCGCTGACAGTGTTTAGACAGGTGGGGAAGGACTTCACTGACCTGCCCAGCCAGTTCGCACATAAGTCATACAGCCCGGAACTGCTCCTCTCCTTCGGGCTGCTGGGATTTCTGATCCTGATGGAGGTCATGGAAGAAAGGTGGAACCTGTGGGCGAAGATGAGGGTGCGGCCGGTGTACCTGCGCTGGGCGGTGTACTACGCCCTCATCCTCGGCCTGTTGGCCTTTGGGGTCTGGCAGCAGACCAGATTCGTCTACATGGCATTCTGAGATGGACAAAGGGAGAGAGACAATGCAGAGTGGACAGAAGGTTCCAGAAAAAGGCCAGGGCGGCCAGCCGCCCAAGCTCCCGAAGGCAATGGGGGCCGGGGGGTTCCTGTGGCGGGGCCTCATCTTCCTGCTGGTGGGGCTGGTGCTGTACAGCGGAGTGTATGCGTGGTCCGAGAACCTCGTACACAGTAACACCGAGCTTAACCGCTTCTACAAGATAAAGACCGCCGAGAACAGCCCCTACGACTGGGTGTTCTTCGGGGCCTCCCACGCTCTGGTGATGGACCTTCAAGATATGAACGCCCAGCTTGAGGAGATCACCGGGTCCAAGATATTGAACCTCGGCGAGATGGGAGGGGGCCCTGCCGTCAGCGGGGTATTGCTCGACTACTTCCTTGCGAAGCACGAGACGCGCGGGGCGGTGTACTTCGTAGACTCATTCGTCTTCTATTCCGACTTCTGGAATGAGGGGCGTCTGGCAGACGTGGGGCTGTACCAGCGGGCGCCTTTTGACCCGGCACTGGCTAAGGTTCTGCTCCAGAACTCCGCGACGCGGTGGAAGGGGCTGGACTACCTCTTCGGATTCTCCAAGAACAACTTCTGGGTGACCGGGAAAATCAATAGCTTGCGGGAGTTCAATGAGACTACATTCAGAAGCTCGCAGGAGTTCAAGGAGGCTACTACCAAACTGGACAACAAGGCAGACTGGCCACGCATCTTCCCAGGCATCGCAGCCTGGAGGGACAACTCGCAGGCGTTCAAGTCCGATATCTCCGGCTTCCCGCAGGCGGCCTCTTTCACCAAGAGATGGGGTGGGGTGCCCCAGCTTGATAGGCAGCGGATGGACTACCTCTACGGCGTGGTCACCGGCACGCACAGGGGCGTGGCCGACGCCGTCTCGCTCACAGACACTACCAAGGACTTCTCCAACCCCAACTTGGGTGTGAAAGTCGGCGGTACACTCACCAACATCACCGACGGGTCGTCCACAACGATTACGGCCATCACCACGACCACGGAGCCCAACGACACGCTTGTGGGAGTTCTCTCCGGCGGTGCGGAGAATGACTGGGACGAGGGCGATGTCTACGTGTATGGCAATATGGAAGTGGACATGGTCTTCTACGAGCGCTACATGACGGACTTCGAAAACCAGATTGAACGCCTGAAAGAGAAGAACGCCCGCGTAGTCCTCATCCGGTCGCCGCTCCCGAACTGGGTGCGCAACATGACGCCCTCAGATGCCTGGAAGAAGATACTCTCTAACAAAGAGAACTGGTTTGACGAGCAGATAAGAGGTGTGGCGGAGAAGCACGGCGTGGAACTGTATGACTTCTCGAAGAGTGTTCCCTCACAGAGCCAGTACTGGATGGACACTGACCACTTGAACCAGGCCGGCATGCTGTACTTCGCACAGCAGGCGAAGGCCGCATCCGGGGAGCTATTTAAGGATATCCTGAAGCCCTAGCCAAACTGCACGCTTCGCGATGTCAGGAGCCTCCCTCCCCGGCCGGGGAGGGAGGCTCCCTTTGTCGCAGTCCCCACAAGCCCCTGGGCCTGTGTGTAGCCTCTTTCAATTGACACCACTTGGATGGTGGGCTATAATCCCCTGAAGAATGCCGAAGAGAACTTATCAGCCCAAACGGCTCCGCCGTAGCCGCGTCCACGGCTTCCGGGCGCGAAACAGCACCCGGACAGGTAGGCTAGTGCTCAAGAGGAGAAGGCTGAAGGGCCGCCAGCGGTTGACAGCCACCGCATAGAGAGCCCCTAGTTGCATGGAAAGGCTCAGGAAGAGGGAAGAGTTCTCGGCCCTCCTGCGCCGGGGCAAGACCTTCCGCCACCCGCTGCTCACCCTAAAGGTCCTGCCCAACGGGCTCCTCTTCAGCCGGGCTGGCTTTCTCATAAGCCGGAAGGTGGGCAAGGCCGTGGTCAGGAACACCATTCGCCGCCGCCTCCGGGAGGTCCTCAGACTTGTACCCCTGGCCGAGGAACGGGACTTATTGATTATCGCCTCCCCCGAGGCGGGGGCCGCCGGCTTCCAGGAACTGAAAGGGGCGCTAATGGAGGTCCTCTCCCGAGCCGGTCTATTGAAGGAGAAAAGGTGAAGGCCTTTGCCCTTGGACTTATCTGTCTTTATCAGCGCACCTGGTCCCGGGTGACGCCCCCTTCCTGCCGTTTTGTCCCCTCCTGCTCCCATTACGGCCATGATGCCATAGAGAAGTTCGGGCTCCTCAAGGGGGGCTGGCTCACCCTGATGAGGCTGGCCCGCTGCCACCCCTTCTCCCAGGGCGGATATGACCCGGTGCCCTGAGGGCGGAGAGGGAGTCAAGCTGTGACTTCCCGTCTCTTTCCCTTTCTCTTTTTGGCGCTGTTGCTTCTGTCCTGTACCTCGGCCCCGGCGAGGGGCGGTTCCGGGGTGGCGGTAGCCGGGGAGAGGGTGCTGGTGGCCTCGGCCAAGGGCAAGGTCTTTGCCCTGGATGTCGGTGCCCGCTCCAGAGGCCTGCCCTTCCCGGCACCCGGGGAATGGGCCTTCCCGGAGAAGGGCAGCGCAGGGGCCATCTATGCCGCCCCCCTGGCCGAGGGGGAGAGGGTCTATGTGGCCAGCTATCAGGGCCAGCTCTCCGCCCTGGACGGGGTGACGGGGAAGGCCCTGGGGGACAAGGCCCTCTTCAAAGGGGGGTCAGTAGTGGGGGCACCCGTCCTGGAGGGAGGGGTCCTTTACCTCGCCTCCGGGTCAAAGCTCTTCGCCCTCAACCCCCTCACCGGCCAGCCCCTGTGGCCGAAGCCCTTCCAGGCCGGGAACCGCATCTGGGGCTCCCCGGTGGTGGCAGGGGAAACCATCTACCTGGGCAGCCTGGACCACCATGTCTATGCCCTGAGGACAAAGGATGGCTCCGTCATCTGGGAATACAAGGCCGGTGGGGCCATCGCCTCCAGCCCCACCCTGGGGGATGGGGGGCTTTTCTTCTCGGCCTTTGACGGCCTCTATTCTCTGGAGGCGGAAACGGGGTCCCTCCGATGGCACTTTCCTTCCCGCTCCTGGTTCTGGGGCCGTCCCCTCCTCTGGCAGGGGAAGGTCTTCGCCGGCTCCCAGGAGGGGAGATTCTACGGTCTGGATGCCAGGACGGGAAAGCAACTGTGGGAGCCCGTGCCTACCGGCGGCACCTTCAATTTTGCCCCCGCCCTGAGGGAAGGGGTGCTGCTGATAGGCTCAGACAGGGTCTATGCCCTGGACCCGGAGGGGGGCCAGCTTCTCGGGACCTGGGAACTGCCGGCACCGGTGGCGGGGGACCTGGTGGTGGCAGAGGGGGTGGCCTATGTTCAGGCCAAGAACCAGACCCTTTTTGCCCTGGGGTCGAAGTGGGGGGAAGTGCTGTGGAGCTTTTCCCTGGACCGGTGAGGCGTTATGGGTGAGCTGTGGAACTTGGTCTTCCGGCCCATGCTCAATGGGCTTATCATCCTGTACAGCCTCCTCTTCCAGAATTTCGGCCTCACTATCATCGTCTTCACCGTCCTCATCCGCCTGATACTGCTGCCCCTCACCCTGCAGCAACTTCGGTCCACCAGGGCCATGACTGCTGTCCAGTCCAAAGTCCTGGAACTGCAGAAGAAGTATGCCCGGGACAAGAAGCGTCTGGCCGAAGAGCAGATGAAGCTCTACAAAGAGGCGGGGATAAGCCCCACGGGGTGCCTCTGGCCCATGCTTATCCAGATACCCATCTGGATAGCCCTCTACCAGTCCATCCTCAAGGGCCTGGCTGCCACCCCGGAGGAGCTCCAAAGCCTCTCCGCTTACCTCTACTCCTCCTCCCTTATCCAGGGGATAGTGCCTCTCAGGGGAGAGTTCCTCTGGCTGAACCTCGCCCAGCCCGACCCGACCCTTGTCCTGCCCCTCCTGGTGGGGGTGAGCATGTGGGTGCAGCAGAAGATGGTCACCACCACCGCCGGTGACCCCCGCCAGCAAAGCATGAACCGCTTTATGCTCTGGATGATGCCCATGATGTTCGCCCTGTTCACCTTCCAGTTTGCCAGCGGGCTGGCAATCTACTGGGCCGCATCCAACATCATCGGCATTGTGATTCAGTATTTTGTCACCGGATGGGGCGGGCTCCGCCGCCAAGCCACCCCTCCGGCGGGAAAGAAGGCATCCTATGGAACGGCAGGAATTCCGAGGCAAGACAGTGGAAGGAGCGATAGAGACCGCCCTGGAAAAGCTGGGGCTCAAGAGGGAAGAGGTAGAGGTAACCGTCCTCTCAAGGGGACGCCCGGGGCTCCTGGGGATAGGGACGCAGGAGGCCCGGGTGCTGGTGAGTCCCCGCCCCGGCCCTGACCCCGCTTCCTACGGAAAAGAGGTCCTGGAGGAGCTCCTGGACATAATGAAAATACCGGCCTCCATCCGCATTTCCCAGCCCCCGCCAGGGCTGGGCCCCCCACCCCCCGTAGCCCTGGATATAAAGGGGCAGGACCTTGGCATCCTCATCGGCCGCCAGGGCCAGACCCTGGCCTCCCTTCAGTACCTGGTCAATGTTATCGTGGCCCTGAAACTCAAGTCCCAGGCCCCCATCTGGGTGGATGTGGAGGGCTACAAGAAAAGGCGCTATGAGAACCTGCGCACCCTGGCCAACAGGATAGCCGAGCAGGTGGAGAAGACCGGCCAGCCGGTGACCCTGGAACCCATGCCGGCTCACGAACGGCGCATTGTGCACCTGGCCCTGGCCGACCACCCCGATATCACCACCCAGAGCACCGGCGAAGGGCCAGCCCGGAAGGTGGTCATCGCCAAGAGGCCACTGAGAGAGGGAAGGGAGGAGTAGAGAAAGCCCCCTTTCAGGGGCATAGTATCTACCCACCATGTTTGAACCGGTTTCCAGCAGGGTCTCTTTTCCAGAGATGGAGGAGAAGGTCCTCCGCTTCTGGAAGGAGAAGCGCATCTTTGAGAAGAGTGTAGAACAGCACCAGGGCTCCGAGCATCGCTTCATCCTCTACGAAGGCCCCCCCACCGCCAACGGCAACCCCGGCCTCCACCATGTCCTGGCCCGGGTCTTCAAGGACCTCTTCCCCCGCTATAAGACCATGCAGGGATTCTATGCCCCCCGCAATGCGGGCTGGGACTGCCACGGGCTCCCTGTAGAGCTGGAGGTGGAGAAGGAGCTGGGGCTCTCCTCCAAGACCCAGATCGAAGAATACGGAATAGAGGCGTTCAACGCCCGCTGCCGGAAGAGCGTCTTCCGCTACCTCAAGGACTGGGAGGCCCTCACCGAGAGGATAGGCTACTGGCTGGATATGGAGCACCCCTATATCACCCTGGACCGGGACTACATCGAGTCCTGCTGGTGGATAATAAAGAAGCTGTGGGATAAGGGCCTCATCTACCAGGGCCACCGGGTAACCCCCCACTGCCCCCGCTGCGTCACCTCCCTCTCCTCCCACGAGGTGGCCCTGGGCTACAACGAAAACGCCGAGGACCCATCGGTTTATGTCAAGTTCCGCCTCACCTACCATGCCAGGGGAGCACCCAGCCCCAAGGCCCTTCCCAACCTGGTGAGGTTCGGGCGCCCCGTCTATCTCCTGGCCTGGACCACCACCCCCTGGACCCTCCCCGCCAACACGGCCCTGGCAGTAGCCCCCGAGGCGGAATACTCCCTGGTGGAGCACCAGGGGGAGGGGCTGCTCCTGGCCACGGCCCTCCTGGGGGCCTCGGGCCTGGGGGAGGGGAAGGTCCTGCGCAGCTTCAAGGGCCGGGACCTGGTGGGGCTCTCCTATGAACCCCTCTACAACCCCCACCGCTACGCCATAGAACGGACCCGCTATACCGGGCAGGGGCTCCAGCCCCAGCACCCTGATGAAGACCTCACCTACCCCGTTATCGGGGCCGGTTTTGTCTCTCTGGATGAGGGGACGGGCATTGTCCACATTGCCCCGGCCTATGGGGAAGTGGACTATGAGGCGGGGGAGAAGGAGGGGCTAGACTTCCTCCACACCGTGGACCTCCAGGGTAAGGTCCTGGGGAAATACCCCTTCTCCGGCCTCTTCGTCAAGGACGCCGACTCCCTCATCATGGATGACCTGAAAGGGAGAGGGCTTCTCCTCAAGGCGGGCCGGATAACCCATACCTACCCCTTCTGCTGGCGCTGCAATGCCCCCCTTCTCTACTATGCCAAGAAGACCTGGTTCATCCGCACCACCGCCATGAAAGAGAAGCTCCTGGAAGGGAACCAGGAGATAAACTGGGTTCCCGGATACATCAAGGAAGGCCGCTTTGGCGACTGGCTCAGGAACAATGTTGACTGGGCCCTCTCCCGGGAGCGCTACTGGGGGACACCCCTCCCCATCTGGGTGTGTGACTCCGGGCATTATCAGGGCATCGGCAGCCTGGGGGAGCTGAAAGAGAAGGCCCACCGGGAGAAGATGGAAGAGTCGGGCTACTCCCTGGAGGAGGCCCTGAAGGACCCCCACCGCCCCTTCATTGACCGCGTCATCCTCAGGTGCCCGGAATGCCAGAGCCCCATGCATCGGGTGCCCGAGGTGATAGACTGCTGGTTCGACTCCGGGGCAATGCCCGTAGCCCAGGTCCACTACCCCTTTGAGAATGCTCAGCTTATAGATAAAGACCTCAATTTCCCCGCCGACTATATCTGCGAGGCGGTGGACCAGACCCGGGGCTGGTTCTACACCCTGCATGCCCTCTCCACCCTCCTGTTCCAGAGGCCCTGCTTCAAGAATGTCATCTGCTTGGGGCTCATCCTGGACGCCAAGGGGGAGAAGATGAGCAAGGCCCGGGGGAATGTGGTGGACCCCTGGGCGGTGATTAAGGCCTATGGAGCCGACGCCCTTCGCTGGTATATGTTCACCGCCTGCCCCCCCGGGAATGTGCGCCGCTTTGACCCGGAGCAGGTGAAAGAGGTCATGCGCCAGCCCTTCATGACCCTGTGGAACACCTACTCCTTCTTTGTGACATATGCCAACATAGACCGCTTCGACCCAAACACCCCCGCACCCCCCGTTACATCAGAGCTGGACCGCTGGATAATATCCGAGCTGAACGGGCTTATTGCCCAGGTGACCCAGCATCTGGACAGCTATGAGCCGGTGGAGGCGGGCAGGGAAATAGAGAAGTTCATAGAATCCCTCTCCAACTGGTATGTCCGCCGCAGCCGCCGCCGCTTCTGGAAAGGCGAAAACGACCAGGAGAAGCGCTCCGCCTATCACACCCTGTATAACTGCCTGGTCACCCTGGCCAAGCTTATGGCGCCCTTTGCCCCCTTTGTTGCGGAGGAGCTATACCAGAACCTGGTGAGGACCCAGGACCCCGCCGCCCCCGAGAGCGTGCACCTTTCCCGCTTCCCGGTGGCTGTTCCCTCCCTTGTCGACCAGGAGCTGATGGCCGCCACGCGCCTGGCCCAGACAATCTCCAGCCTGGGCCGGGCGGCCCGGGCCCGGGCGGGCATCAAGGTCCGCCAGCCCCTCTCTTTGGCCTATGTAGGCATTGAATCTTCCGGTAATCTGAAACTGTGGAATAGGGTGATTGACCAAGTCAGAGAAGAGATGAACGTTAAGGAGCTAAAGATAGCCATGGATGAGAATTTGGGCTATCCAGACTTTTTCAGTAAACCTGACGCCTACGCTGCTGAAATGATGCAGGCTACTGGCTACTTTGTAGCTATTGACAAGAGGATTCCTCCCGGGCTTAAGAAGGAGGGCCACGCCCGGGAAATCGTCCACCGCCTGCAGAGCATGCGCAAGGCGGCAGGCTTTGATATCGCCGACCACATCGCCACCTACTACCAGGCTGAAGGGGAGCTAGAAGAGGTGATGCGGGAATTTGCCCCCTATATCCAGCAGGAGACCCTCTCCCGGCAACTCGTAGCAGGCCCCCCACCCGACGGGGCACATCAGGAGACCCACAGTGTAGACAGAGAAAAGATAGCCCTGGCGGTGAAGAAACTCTAAGATGGGAAATCTCGGACTGGAACAGGTCATGGCAAACTCGGAAAGGAGGAAAACATGGCTGTAGCGCGCACACCGAAGGGTGTACTGCTGGACGGAGCCCAGATGACCCTTATGTCATTGCTGGCAGGCACTGCGGGGTTTCTGAAGGAGAGAGACATCTCAATTGCAGAGTGGGTCTCCTATATTGGGGAGACTTTTGCAGACTCCTGGAGTGCTCTGGAGGGCGAGGGGGCCGATGAAGTCATGAAGCACCTTCTCGCTTTGCAGCTCCTGCCACTCGGGGTGGAGGTGCTCTCCAGTGAACTCAAACCCGATAAGGCTGAAGTGGTCTTAACCGCTTTGCCCGGCAAGGCTGTCCTGGAGAAGTTTGGCACCACCACCCGGGACCTCCTCAGGGGCTTTGGCGTGGACTCGCAGGAGGTCGCCCTGATATACGGCATGTTTGAGCCCGCCGCCAAAGCCATAGGCATGCGGTGGACTCACCAGCTCAAGGGAGGCAAACAGACCCTCCGGCTGGAGTCCAAGGCCGCCAGCAGAAAGACAGGAGCTCGCCGCCCGGCAAAGAAGTCCTGATACCTGCTGTTCATCCCCCCGAGCGAGCGAGGAGCGGGCCCTATCTTTGATGGCCCCGGGCCATGGCTGACATGGCCCAACCTGTGGATTTTCCGGTCCCGGTCGGGACCGGCCTAGCGGCGGCCCTGGAGGAGCCCTACCATTTCCAGCTCCAGGTTTCGCAGTCGCGAAGCGGTGATGCTGGCGATGTCCTGCATTATCAGGAGGCCCATCCTGGGGTCTGACCGCATCAGTGCCAGAAGGGCTTCTCGCTCAACGGCACGGACCCGGGTCGGGGACAACGCCACCACAGTGGCGGTGAACTGGTAGGGCCGCACGAGGGCTGACCAGCCGAAGGCTCCACCCGCAGATACAGAGGTAATAGGGACGCGTTTCCCATTTTGGAGCTCGCACTCCACGGCTACCTGCCCCTCCTCCACCAGGTATAGCCTGTGGGCCTCAGCGCCCTGCTTGCAGATTATGGCGCCCGCCTCGTAAGTCTCGGTGCGCTCCAGGCTTTCTACCCGCTGCCTTTGCTCCTCGGTGAGGCTACCGAAGATATACACCGTGGGCAGGGCTTCCATAACAGGCACCGCTCTGGACCGGGCTTGTTGGGGCGTCCCTGCCAGTGCCTTCAGGGTGGCCCCCACAAGCAACGGGTCTATGTTCCCCTCCCCACCGCACTCAGGATGATAACAGGTGACGTTGTTGAAGAGACAGGCCTGCTGGCAGCCGGGGCAGCGCTCAGGGGGGCTGGCCGCTTGAAGGTGATAGCCGCAGTTCGTACACATCCAGTGGGCCACAGGACACCTCCTCACCGGGATTATGGAGTCAGGGATAGAATACTATAGCCAGAACCGCTAATCAACACGGCGAAGGGCTTCATCAAGGTGTTACTTCGTCATCCTGTATAATAACGGCAAGGGGGCCTGAGGCCTTGTCCCTATCCCCCTAGCCTGTTAAAATTGATGATTATGCCTCTGCCCGAATTGGCAAAGGAGAGCGGTGGCCACGGGTAAGCGGGTGGTGGTAACCGGCATGGGGGCAGTCTGCCCCCTCGGCCTCAGCCTTTTGGAGATGTGGGAAGGCCTCATCTCCGGCCGGTCGGGGGTGGGGCCCATCACCCACTTTGACCCGTCACCCTTTCGCACCCACTTTGCCGCCGAGGTGAAGGACTTTGACCCCCTGGGCTATATGGACAGGAAGCAGGCCCGGCATATGGACCGCTTCTCCCAGTTTGCTGTCGCCGCTGCCCTCCAGGCGGTGGGGATGGCCAGGCTGAAGATAGATGACGCCAACCGGCATGATATCGGTGTCATCATCGGCAGTGGCATCGGCGGCCTCACCACCCTCATTGAACAGCACCATGTCCTCCTGGAGAAGGGGGCCGAGCGCGTGAGCCCCTTTCTCGCCCCCATGATGATAGCAGATATAGCGGCGGGGGAGGTCTCCATCCTCCTGGGGGCGAGGGGGCCCAACTTCTGCACCACCTCCTCCTGCGCCTCGGGGGCCGATGCCATAGGGGTTGCCTACGAGACCGTCCGCCGGGGGGATGCCCGGGCCATGCTGGCTGGGGCGAGCGAGGCCACCATCAATACCCTGGGCTTCGCCGCCTTCAACGCCGCCCGGGCCCTCTCTACCCGGAATGATAACCCCCAGGGAGCCTCTCGCCCCTTTGATGCCCTTAGAGATGGTATGGTCATGGGGGAGGGCTCCGCTGTCCTGGTCCTGGAGGACCTGGAGTTTGCCCTGAGGCGGGAGGCCCCCATCCTGGGGGAGCTGCTGGCCTACATCGGCACCGCCGATGCCTACCATGTCACCCAGCCCGCCCCTGCCTGCGAGGGGGGGGCCAGGGCCATGGCCCTGGCCATCAAGAAGGGCGGGCTGAGGCCGGAGGACATAGACTATATCAATGCCCACGGCACCTCTACACCTATCAATGACGGGCACGAGACCGCCGCCATCAAGACGGTCTTCGGCCAGCATGCCTATAAGGTCCCCATCAGTTCCACCAAGTCCATGATGGGGCACCTTCTGGGGGCGGCGGGGGCCGTTGAGGCGGCCATCTGCCTCCTGGTATTGGAGCGGGGGGTCATCCCCCCCACCATCAACCTCAACCACCCGGACCCGGAATGCGACCTGGACTATGTCCCCAACACGGCCAGGAAGGCTGCCGTGAAGACGGCCATGTCCAACGCCTTTGGTTTTGGGGGCCACAACTCTGTCCTCATCTTCCGCCGCTACGAAAGATGAAACAGCAAAGCTGGAATCTCCTTCCCCCGGCCCCCCGGGACTTCCTTGAAGCGGAGAAACTCCCGCCCCTTATCCTTCAGGTCCTCTACAACCGGGCACTCCGGGACCCGGCCTGCTGGGAGGCCTTCCTGACTGCCGATGAGAGGCTGGGCCATGACCCCTTCCTCCTCCCAGAGATGGAGAAAGGGGTGGAGCGCCTGCGCCAGGCCATTCATAGCGGTGAGAAGGTTGGTATCTACGGCGACTATGATGCCGATGGGATTACCGCCACCGTCTTGCTCGTCCAGGGGCTTGAGGCCCTGGGGGCCCAGACCGTCCCCTTCATCCCTACCCGCCTCCACGGCCACGGCCTCCACTCCCCCGCCCTGGAGAGCCTCTTCCAGCAGGGGGTCTCCCTGGTCCTCACCGTTGACAGCGGGACCAACGGCTATGATGAGGTAGCCCAGGCCCAAAGGCGTGGGCAGGATATAATCATCACCGACCACCATGTCTGTCCCCCCCTCCTCCCCCCAGCGGTGGCCGTTGTAAACCCCAAAAGGCCCGATTCCCTTTACCCTTTCCCCGACCTGACGGGTGTGGGGGTAGCCTACAAGCTCCTCCAGGCCCTGCTGGGGGACGTCGCCCCCGGCCTGGATCTGGTGGCGCTGGGGACGGTGGCCGATGTAGCCCCCCTGCTGGGGGAGAACCGCTACCTGGTGAAGGAGGGGCTGAGGCTCCTCAACGCCCCCCGCCGCCCCGGCATCAGGGAGATGCTCCGCTTCTCCGGCCTGGCGAGAGTGGATGCGGAGAGCATCGCCTGGGTCCTGGGCCCCCGCCTCAATGCTGCCGCCCGCCTGGAACATCCCCTTGTCAGCTACCACCTCCTCCTCACCCCTTCCACCGAGGAGGCCCAGCGCCTGGCAGAGGAACTGGAGGGGATGAATGCCGAAAGACAGAGGCTCACCGGGGAGGCCCTGGTCTGGGCCCGGGAGCAGGCCCTGGCCCAGGGCGACAACCGTTTCCTTCTGGTCCAGTGCAGAGATGTCCCCCTGGGGGTGGCCGGCCTGGTAGCCAACCGGCTGGTGGAGGAGTTCTGCCGCCCGGCGCTGGTGGTGAGACTGGGCCCAGAAACCTCCAGCGGCTCGGGGCGCAGCATCGCCCAGTTCAACCTCTTCTCCGCCCTCCAGGAAAATGAAGACCTACTGCTCCGCTACGGCGGCCACCCCAGGGCCGCCGGCTTCACCATCGCCAGCGAGAACATCCCCCGCCTCCAGGAGAAACTGGTGGAGAGGGCCAACCGGGAGCTAAAGGGGCTGGACCTGAGGCCCGAGATAGTGATGGATGCCCGGATATCCCTGGCCGAACCTGATGGCCAGTTCCTCCAGTTCCTCCCCAGGCTGGCCCCCTTCGGCTTCGGCAATCCCAACCCGGTCTTCCTGAGCCAGGGGGTGAAGGTGGTGGAGGCCCACCAGGTAGGGGACAAAGGGGACCACCTAAGGCTCAAACTCAGGGCCGGGCCGGTGACCTGGGATGCTATCGCCTTTGACTGCGGGGGGGAGGAGAGAAAGCTGTCACCCTATCTGGATATAGTCTATTCCTTCAGCACCGACTGCTGGGGGCCAAGAGAGACCTTGAAGCTGGAACTCCACGACTTCAGGACATCAGTCTAATGGGCATGCAATCCATCCCGGCGAGGCAAGGGTCGGATGCCTATCTCGACATTGAGACCACGGGCCTATCCTGGCTGGACTCTAAGATAACAGTAGTTGGCTTATATCTGGTTGATGGCAGTGACAGCCGACTGGTGCAGATGGTGGGCAAAGAGATAACCAGGGACAGCCTGCTGGAAGCGCTCAGGATGGTAAAGACGATTTTCACCTACAATGGCAGCCGCTTTGACCTCCCCTTCATCAATGCTGCCCTGGGTATAGACCTCTCCGGCCTGTTCGTCCACTGCGACCTTATGTATGACTGCTGGCAGAGCAATCTATACGGCGGCTTCAAGGCGGTAGAAGCGCAGCTAGGCATTCGCCGGCAGTTGAAGGGCATCAAGGGGTGGGATGCAATAGTGCTGTGGCAGAAATACTCGCACTATGGTGACCAGAATGCTCTGGCCCTATTACTACAATACAACAAAGAAGACGTGATAAACCTGAAAGCCTTGAGGGAAAGGCTCATCCTGGCACGCAACAGGCCGGTGTAACTACCTGGAAACGGCCCTCACCCGCGGCAGAATGGCTTCCTTGCTGGAGAAGGCCCCCACAGTGATGCTCCGCACCACACCCTCCCGGTCCAGGATAAAGGTGGTGGGGAGAGTGCTGATATTGTACAGCGTTGCCACATCCCCCGTCTGATTCATGACCACAGGAATGGTGATGCCCCTTTCTTTCATGAACTGGGCCACCATCTCCGGGCCCTCCTCCCCAATATCAACAATTAGGAACGCCACACCCTCGTCCTGGACCTCCTCCCAGGCCGCCTGGAGGAAGGGCATCTCCGCCCGGCAGGCAGGGCACCAGCTGGCAAAGAAGTTCAGCAGCACCACCTTCCCCCGGAACTGGGCCAGGGAAACAGGGGACCCATCCGCCAGGGAGGGAAGGGTAAAGGCAGGGGCCGGCCGGCCGAGCTGAACTGACGTAGACCCCCGGCAGGCCCCCAGAAGGAGAAGGCCCAGGACAAAGGCCAGGAAAATCAGCCTAGAGCGCATACGAGACCTCCTGATAGACAATATATACCCCAGCCACAATCAGGACAAGGCCGGTTATCCACCTCATCCAGGGCAGCAGAGAGCGCAGGCGCCGGATGATGGCTTCTTTGGCCAGGGCGCTGGCGAGGCTGACCACCACTATCACCGACCCCATCCCCAGCCCGTAGCTTATGAACTCCCTCAGTCCCCCCACCGCTCCCTGGGAAGAGAAGGCCCAGCCCACCAGTACCAGGAAAATGGGCAGGGAGCAGCCCAGGGAGACCACCCCGTACACCAGGCCAAAGAGGAAGAAGGCCAGAGGCCCCCTCCCTTTGGGGAGCTGGAGGGGGGAGGTGAAGCCCAACAGCTTCCCCCGGAGGTGCCAAATCCCCACCCCTATAAGTCCCACCCCCGCCACCACCCCCAGCCAGGGGAAGGCCTGCGTGAGCGACTGGCCCGCGTAGTGCAGTACTATCCCCGCCACCGAGAAGAGGACGGCAAAGCCCAGCGTGGCCAGGAGGCCCAGGCCCAGGGCCCTCAGGAGCCGCCTCTCACCCCCTTCCAGATAGTAGCCCACATAGGCCACCAGCAGGGGAAATCCGCAGACGCTGACCGAAGCCAGGACCCCCGCCCCAAAAGCATACCCCACGGGCAGGTTCTGGACAAAGGTCTGCAGGAGGCCCCTCAGCGGGGAGGAAAGGTCCAAGGCTCAGCTGCCCAACGCCTCCTTCTTAACCCAGTGGGCCCGGGCCACCAGCCAGGGCACCGCCACCAGGAGGATGAGCAAGGCAATAAGCTGGGCCTGGACCAGCCCGAAAAGCCAGGGATTGTTCACCCGGGTGAAGGTGATGAAAAAACGCCCCACGGAATAGAGGGCCAGGTATAAGACAAATAGGGAGCCATCGGGCCGGAGCCTCCCCCTCAGCCGGAGGACAATCGCCAGCACAATCAGGTCCCAGACAATCTCATAGACAGGGGAGGGATGAGTGGGGACCCCCTGGGGGGCATAGGTATCGGGATTGGTATAGGTGAAGGCCCAGGGCAGGTCTGTAGGCTTGCCGGTGGCATCCCCGTTGACGATATTGGCCAGGCGGCCTATGGCCTGGGCTATGATAAGCCCCGGGGCAAACAGGTCGGCAAACTTGCGGAAGGGAATACGGTGGACCCGGGAGCCTATCCAGGCGGCCAGGGCCCCCCCCAGGATGGCCCCGTAGATGGCCTGCCCCTCCCCGCCGATGATTTTCCCCGGGTTCTCCAGGTAGTAGCTCAGCTGGTCTATAACATGGACCAGCTTGGAGCCGATTATCCCCCCCGGGATGCCCCAGAGGGCCAGGTTGGTAACGTCATCAGGTTTGAGCCCCAGCCTCTTGGCCTCCCTCCAGGAAAAATATAAGGCCGCCAGCACCGCTACGATGATAATCGAGCTGTACCAGCGCAGGCTGAAACCCCCCACCCTGAAGATGGTCGGGTCTATGTTTATCACGATACCGGCCATTTTTCTCCTTTCAGACCCTCCAGCACAAGGTCTGCCGCCACCCTCCCCAGGCGGATGCTGTAGTTCATCCCCCGGTCCTGGGGGTAAATCTGGGACGTGTTGGCCAGATACAGCCCCCGGATGGGGGTGCGGTGGGGCGGCAACCTCTGGGAATATCCAACGGTGATAACAGGCTGGGCATAGGCTTCCTTAAAGAGATGATACTCCACCACCCAGTCAGGTGTAAACCCCGGCGCTATCCTCTTGAGGGCCGGCAGGTAGTAGTCCAGCAGGGCCTCCTTCCCCAGGGCATAGATGGGGCTGGAGACAGGCAGGTAGTTGCTGAGGTAGGCTATCCTCCTCCCGCCATATTCCTCGGGGGGGACAAGATTGGTGTGCTCAACCAGGGCCACGAAAGGGACCTGGGGGTCGGCAATATTGAGCCAGTATACAGAGGTGAGAGGCCGGTCCAGCACCAGCACCAGGCACATGGCCCCCAGGTAGGATATGCCACCCCCGAAGTCAGCCGGCAGCTCCGGCGCCAGCCTCCGCAGGACCTCCAGGGAGCTGGTAACGATAGCGGCATCACAGGGCTGGGATTTACCCCCCGCCTCCACCGCCTCCACCCCGCCCCCAGCCAGTCTTATCCTGTCCACTGGGGCGGCGGTGTGGATTTCCCCCCCCTTTCCTTCAATGCTCTCCTTCAGGACGTCAACCACCCGGCCGAAACTGCCGTTGAGATACCCCAGGAACTCCCGCTGCATTGCCCTGCCCCGGGAGCCAAAGCGGAGCCTCATCTTGGACCAGAGCCAGACCATACCTATCTCCGGAGCCCTCTCCCCAAACTTACCCCGGAGCAGAGGCTCCCAGACTACCCGGTAGACCCTCTCGCCGGCGTGGCTCCTCAGCCACTCCTGGGCGGTAAGGTCCTCAAACCCCTCCCCTGAAGCGACGCGCTGGAGGCGGAGGGAGAAGAGGCCCAGGCGCAGGCGGTCGCAAATAGCCAGAGGCGAAAAACGGAGGAGGTCCAATGGTGTGCCGAAGGGATAGACCCTCCCATCATAGAAGAACCCCACCCTGGATGGTATCCAGCCCAGGTCTGCCCCCAACCCCAGCTCATGGATAAGGTCAATGATATCGACATCGCTGCGGAAGATATGGTGGTAGAAGCCCTCCAGCCTCTTCCCCTCCACGCTGAAGGTACGGACCTGCCCCCCCAGGTCCCTATCCTTTTCCCAGAGATGGACCTGCGCCCCGGCCCTCAAGAGCCGCCAGGCGGCGCTGAGGCCGGCCATCCCCCCTCCCACCACCCCCACCCTCAAGGGGTCCCCCCGGGGAACGGACGGAACGAGCCACGATACCACCAGATAAGGGCCAGGCCTATAACGGTGCTGGGGACCAGCAGGACCAGGTGGACAACCCCAATATAGGCCGTGGCCACAGCCCCTTCCACCCCAAAGAGGACAATGGTCTGCCTGCCGAAATACTCGTAGGGGCCGACACCCCCGGGGAGGGAGGGAAGGGTGATAGCCAGGTTGGCAATAGTGGAGGCCAGGAGGAGGACGTTGAAGGGGAGCTTCAGCTGGAATGCCAGGGCCATGAAGTAAAATACCCCCGCCTCCGCAAACCACACCAATAGAGAGAAGAAGATGACGAGCGCCAGGGTCCCCGGACTACGGATAGCCTTTACCCCGGAGAGGGCCAGCTCCAGATACCTCTCGCCTTTCTCCTTCCAGCGCGAGCGCAGAAAGGGCCGGGCCAGCCGGCGGGGAATTTGGGGGGAGGAGATGGCGATGAAGAAGAGGAGCAGGAAGGCCCCGTAGAGGGTCAGGGCCAGGGTGGCTATGTGGCGGGCCCATCCGGTGAGGGGGAAGAAGAGGCTGAGGCCCACAAGCAGTAGCATCAGGGCCAGCCCGTCAAAGACCTGGTCCAGTACTACCGTGGCCCCCATGGCTACATTGCTTATGCCCTCCCTCTGCCCTGCCATATAGGTCCTGGCCACCAGTCCCACCTTGCCCGGCAGGATGTTGTTGAGGGCAAAGCTTATCACCATGGGAACGAAAAGGCGCTGGGGGCTCACCCGGGCAAGGGGCAAAAGAATATACCTCCAGCGTACCGCCCGGAACCACAGCCCCCCCAGATAGGCCAGCACCGCCGGGATAGCCCAGAGGTAGTTGACCCGGCTCAGGCTTGCCACTACCTGCCTCATATCTACCCGGTAGAAAAACAGATAGAGGAAAACCAGGGCCAGAATAAGACCTATCCAGAACCGCCTTCGGAACACCTTTGGGGGGTATTATAACCCCCCTATCCCCTTGCCTACAACCGCGGCAAGAGGGCTACTCCCTCGCTGCTCCAGTAGGGGAGGACATCGCGCCGGGAGAAGTAGCCCCACCACCACCTGGCCGCCTGGGGCAGGTCCCGCAGTCCCCACCCCTTGTAGTCCTCCCGGAACCACACCAGGAGAGTGAATCTCTCCGCCCGGTAGTCATCCTTAGAGAGCTTGAGGGAGTCCGCCTGGGCGGGCCGGGCCAGGACGGCGTCACCGGGGGCGACGCCAGAGATGGAATAGAGGACGTCCTTGTTGTTCCTAAGATACCATGTCCAGGGCCAGCTCACTTCAGTCTCCACCCGCAACCTGAAATCTTGCTGGCGGGAAAGGACGTCCAGTTCCTCCTTCACCCTCACGATGTCCCAGGAGCCCTGTGCATAGACCAGCATCTGAGCCGGCTCGTCGCTACGGTTGAAGCTGGCCTGGAAGGAGGCCCTGGCCCAAAAGACGAACAGGAAAAGGAAGGCTATGGCCCCCACGGCCAGGGGGAAACCCTTTACCCTGCCCAGAAGCTCCCCCCCAAACCTCCCCGCCAGCAGTATAAGGGGCAGGGCGATGTGCAGGACCAGCCAGGGGGCCTTCTCCCCAACGAAGGTGAACATCAACAGAGCCCCCACCGCCCAGTAGAGGAGAAAGCTGGTAAAGCGCTGGCGGCGGCGGAGATAGTACACAAAACCCACCCCCCCCAGGATGAGGGGCAGGAACTCGTATATGGAAAGGAGGAGGGGATAGTAGAACCAGGGCTGGGACAGGCGGTCCCTTCCGTGCTGCACCAGCCAGTAGCCCAGGGACCCCCACGCCCCCGTCGCCAGCCCATCCGTCGTATTCTGGAAGAAGGTGGTGTAAAGGGTTATATAAATCCCGTAGAAGAGCACCGCCGAAAGGAGCCAGCGCCGGGGAGACCAGCGGAGGCCCAGGAAAAGAGAAACCCCAAAGAGGAAGATGCCAACCCCCGCCGCCACCCACATTCCCACCCCCACAGGCGACCCCTCTGGCGCCGTGGAGCTGGCCAGGGTTATCCCCAGAAGGCCCTGAAAAATACTCGCCCCCGCCGCGTAGAAAGGCAGGGCCAGGGACAAGAGGAGCAGGAACATGGCGGCCGGTGGGGAGAGGGAGGAGAAACTAAGGCCCCTCTTCAGGGCCTGAAGGAACTCCCGCCAGGTGAAGAAGAGGAGAAAGAGGAGGAAAAGGGGGAGGAACAGCATCGTGGTCTCCATGGTGACAAAGCCCATCGCCAGGGCAAAGGCCCCCAGATAAAGGTAGCCGTCCTTCCCATCCTCCCAGTAGCGCCATATTGCCGTGACCAGGAGCAGGACCCAGAAGGTCATAAAGATGTCGTCCCGGATGAAACGGCTGAAATAGAGAAAAGACGGAGAAAAAGTCAGAAAGACCGCGGTGAGGAAGGCCCCCTTCTCCCCCAGCCCCTTTCTCAGGAGGTAGGGGAGGAGAACCAGCAGGGCCCCCATGAAGGCGGGCAGGAGGCGGGCGGTGAAATCGCTGTCCCCGAGAAACTGAAAGATGGCGGAGGTGAACAGGAACTTGAAGGGGCCATGCATCATGGGGTCGTGGGCATAACCCCTCCCCATATAGAAATCCCAGCTGTAATAGGCGTGGAGGGACTCATCATAATGGTAGGGACGGGCCTCCAGGTCCCAGAGCCTCATCCCCAGGGCCACGAGGAAAAGCAAGAGATAGGGCCAGAACCTGCTATCCCACCTGATGGATGGCCGCTGCCTCATTCCCATTCCCTCGGCCCTATTCTACCTGAACTGCCCAGCGCCAGGAACCCCCTCCCCATAGACCTGATAGATAACAACCTGCTCATTCCTGAAAGCCACCGGGAAAATCGTTTCCAACTCCTCCAGGGCACCATACCGGGCCCTCTCCAGGGCCCCCACATAAATATACTTCACTTTGTAGCTTTGGAGAAGCCCCCGCACATCGGGGTCTCCCGGGTTCCTGTACATCCTGTCCACATCGCCCCGGCGTCCTACCCAGGGCCCTGCCCCCCTCCACCCTATCTCGTGGCTCACCTGGCCCATAACCGCAGGCATGCCACTTAGGGCCGATACCCGGCCTGCCAGGCTGTATTCTTCCCCCACCGCCTCCAGCACCACCCCCTGCCTCCCCCTCAGCCATTCTATGGCCTCCCTCTCCCCGGGCATGGCCCTCTCCAGAAAGGCCATGCCGTCCAGGCTCAGGGGCCGGGCCCCAGAGCGGAGGGTGGCTATCGCCGCCAGGGGATAGAAGAGGACACCCAACAAGAGCAGGACAAGACTGCCCCTCCACACCCACCACCCCCAGGACTTCAGGGAAACCAGACAGGAAAGCCCGTAAGCCGACCCCAGGGCCAGCAGTGCCCAGGCCTGGAAAGAAAACTTGAAGACAGTGTTCTGCCGGTTACCCATGTGGTCGCGCAAATAGAAGAGGTCCACCCCCATCAGGACAAGAAAGCCGGCAAAGACGAGGACGAGGGCCAGGGCCTCCTCCCTCCGCCCCTCCTCCGCCCGGCGCAGAAGGCTGGCCAGGGCCACCGCCAGGAGCAGGGAGAGGCCCAGGATGAGGGGCAGTCTCCCCACAACCAGGCCGGATTCGCCCAGGGCCAGGGCCACAAGTGTCCAGAGGACCCCGGGGAAGAGGGCAACCCCCCAGGCCATCAGCCCCTCCCCCCACCTCAGCCCACGGGCCTGCCTGAGGAGGAAGCCCAGGGAGACGAAGAGGAAAAGGCCCCACACGATGACGAAGGCCAGGGGCCTGGTGCCCGGTCCCAGCCAGGGCCAAACGCCTTGCACCGGATTCCTCAGGCCCAGGTAAAAGGGGATATAGAGAAAGAGGGCCAGGGCCAGCACCAGGGCCGCCACAAAGATGGCCCCTCTCCACCGCCCCTTCAGGGCATAGGTATGGACAGACAGCACCACCAGGAACAGGAAGCTGTAGAGCAGAAAGTCCCAGGTATTCAGAAGGCCCAGGGCCCCCAGGGAGAGGGCCAGGACCAGGAGGGAGGGGAGAAGAGTAAGAGAGAGGGCCCAGGGCCTGGGGGAGAAGAACATATTCACCAGGAGGCCCAGGCCCAGGAGGGCAAAGGGCAGGGCCATGAGGTGGGGGTGGAGGTCGCCGAAGTAGAAAGAGAAGAAGGGGAACTCGGTGATGGTGTAGTCCAGGTTCTGGCCACCTTCGTAGGTGGCTATGACCCTGGTAGCCCGCCACCACCAGACATGCTGGGTGGGATACCAGGTAGCCGCTTCATAGGGGCGCTCCAGCCCCTCTATCCCTATCCAGGACCAGAAGCCGGGGGGGCCCCAGCCCCGGGCATAGAGGGCCTCCAGCACCCCCTCCAGGTTCCCCAGAACGAGGAGAAACC
This sequence comes from Chloroflexota bacterium, assembly GCA_018825785.1. Classification (NCBI taxonomy): domain Bacteria; kingdom Bacillati; phylum Chloroflexota; species Chloroflexota bacterium. The sequence continues at coordinate 33,486 of JAHKAY010000007.1, forward strand.
CCACCCCCACCAGTCCCCACATCGCCGCCGTCCTGGGCTTGTCCCCCGCCCTCAGGTTGTAGAGAAGACCGAAGGCCCCCAGGGCCACCAGCCCGGCCAGGAGGGCCAGGGCCAGGTTATAGCCCAAGGCAGGATGAATCCCCACCAGCTTTATCACCACCCCCCACATCACATAGCCAAAGTAGTAGTAGTTCACCGGCTCCCCTGCCAGCCAGAAGTCCTCCGGCGGGAAATACCTTGCCCCCAGGACGCTGTTCAAGAAGCCGAAGTCCCCCAGCTTCTCCCCGGAATTGAGGTCGGGGTTCAGGGCCCGGAGGTAGGCCTCGCCAAGAAATACGACAACAAAGAGGCCCTCCACCAGGAGCACATAGGCCCAGCGCTGGCGGAAAAAGGCTGCCAGCTCCCCCCAGTGACGGGCGACAACCCAGACGGAAAGGAGCCCCATAAAGAGGAGGACCAGGAAAATACTGATGCGGGAGAAGGGTACGAGACGCAGGCTCCCCCCCAGCCAGAGCATATAGGCTAGAAAAAGCAGGCCCAGGGCTTTGGAGAAGGCATAGCCCCTATCCCGGAGGAAGGGGAAAAGGGCCCGGGCCAGGGGGAAGGAAATGAGGCCGATTAGCTGGAGGGCTGCCCAACCCAGGATTAAGTGGAGCAAAGGGCCTCGGCGAAGGCCCGGGGGTCAAAGGCGGCCATGTCCTCCAGCTTCTCCCCGGTGCCGATGTAAAGGATGGGTATCCTGAGCTCCTGGGCAATGGCCAGGACAATCCCCCCCTTGGCCGTGCCGTCCAGCTTGGCCAGGAAGATACCGCTTACCTCCACCGCCTCGGCAAAGTGCCTGGCCTGGATAAGGCCGTTCTGCCCGGTGGTGGCATCCAGGACCAGCAGGACCTGGTGGGGGGCGGTGGGGTCGTGGCGGGAGGCCACCCGCTTAATCTTCTTCAACTCCTCCATCAGGTTGTACTTGGTATGGAGGCGTCCAGCGGTGTCTATCAGCACCACCCCCGCCTGCCGCTTCCTGGCCGCCTCTATAGCGTCAAAGACCACCGCCCCCGGGTCTGCCCCCGGCTGGTGAGCGATCACCTCCGCCCCCGCCCTCTCCCCCCACACCCGGAGCTGGTCTATGGCCGCCGCCCGGAAGGTATCCGCCGCCGCCAGCACCACCCGCTCCCCCTGCTCCTTGTAGCTGTGGGCCAGCTTGGCGATGCTGGTAGTCTTGCCCGACCCGTTCACCCCGACAAAGAGGATGACCAGGGGGGAGACAGACGGAGGGGCTGGCCTCGTATCCACCCGGAGGAGGCCCTCTATCTCCGCCGCCAGGGCCCCCTGCACCTGGGCCCCGGCGGTCAGGCCCTCCCGGCGGGCCCTATCCTTGACCTTTTCCACCAGGAGGCGCGTGGTGGGGACCCCCACATCGGCCAGGAGCAGCAGCTCCTCCAGCTCAGCCCAGAGCTCCTCCCCAAAGCGGGGCCTCTCCAGGAGCTGGCCCAGTCTGCCGAGGACCCCCTCCCGCGTCCGCCTGAGGGCCTCTCTTGTTCTCCTCAGCAGGTCCATGCCGCTAGACCATCCCCAAAAGCCTAGATGAAAAACACCGAGTAGTTCGTCAAACTCACGGATTCCCCATCCTTCTGAGCCCAAAAATAGACTGTATAGACACCTTTCCCGCTCTTTGCCAGGATAGGACTCATGTCCACCTCAATGGAAAACGAACTTCCTGACGCATCCCAACGCTTCGCCTCTACCCACTGCACCGTCCAGAATCTGGCTACGGTTGGGTATTCTGGCTCAGTCTCCAAGAGGGCAGGCGTGGGCGGCGGAGTGTCCGGGGGAACGTCGTATGGGTCTGCGCCCTGGGTCTCCCAGGTATATGTTTCAGCGGAGGGAGGATAGTAGTTACCCGGCGGGGGTGGTGGCCTGACGAATGCCACAGGTTCTCCCAGGTCATAAGTATCTGTTTTCCCTAGCTGTCCCAGGGTCAAGGGGTGAGGGGAAGGGTCATGCCATATTTGAAGGGCATTTCGTCCTATCGCAAAGCCCTGTAGCGTCTCGCCCGACATTGACAGCACACCGCCTTCCAGTGTGGGGAGTTGGGTGAACCTTATGTAATCCCCTTCAAACTGCTGGACCAATGCCAGGGTATACTCGTTATACGCTATCCCCAGATTAACTTTCTTGTGCCACTTGTCCAGGATATTCGCCCTGTGGCCCGGACTCTCCATCAAACCAGTCTCCGCTTCGTCCAGCAATTCCCTCGGGCTGCTGGCCGCGTAGTTCACCCCTGTCACCAGTATGGCCGGCCCCGAGAGGTTTTCAGCTTCGTAGTTGAATCCACCCGCCAGGGTGTATCTCATGTATGGCTTCATGCCGTCCATACCCCAGTGAGAAATGTAGCCCTTCGCCATCTCCTCTTCGGCATGGCTCTGAGCGGCAGGATTGCTCCCCAAAGTCACAGGAGCCAGTCCGGCTTCCTGTCTATCTCTATTTATCAATCCAAATGCATACTGGTAAAGCTCCTGGAGAGTAGCAGTTAGAGCGGGTGTCGGGGTAAGAGCAGGAGTAAGGGTAGCTGTTGGGATAGGGGTAAGAGCAGGAGGGGGAGCAGGCGTTGGGGCAGACGCCGGAGCGGGCCTGCAGGCCGCCGCCAGAAGTGCGCCGGCGGTTGCCAGGATGAGCACCCAGCGCCGCAACCCTGACACCGCCTTGATAACCCTCATCACGGGTGGTTCAGGGCTGCTGGCCGAGGAAGTTCTTGAGCAGGTCGTGGCCCAGGGAGGTGAGGATGGACTCGGGATGGAACTGGACCCCCTCTACCGGGTATTCCCGGTGCCTCACCCCCATTATCTCCCCGCTATCGGTGCGGGCCGTGACCTCCAGGACCGGGGGCACGCTCTCCGGCTCAATGACCAGGGAATGGTAGCGGCCGGCCTCAAAGGGGTCGGGCAGGCCCCGGTAGATGGTCCTGCCGTCATGGTGGATGAGGGAGGTCTTGCCGTGCATGGGCTTCTTCGCCCGGACAATCCTCCCCCCGAAGACATGGCCAATGCTCTGGTGGCCGAGGCACACCCCCAGGATGGGTATCGTGCTGGCAAAATGGCCGATGATGTCATTGGACAGCCCGGCCTCCAGGGGGGTGCAGGGGCCGGGGGAGACGACGATATGGCTTGGGGAGAGGGCCTCTATCTCCTCCAGGCTGGTCTTATCGTTACGGCGGACCAGGGGCTCCCAGCCCAGCTCCCCCAGGTACTGCACCAGGTTGTAGGTGAAGGAATCGTAGTTGTCTATGACCAGGACCATGTCGGGATTATAGCACAACTCTAGCTGAAGATAAGAACACTCCTCTATTCCTCCCAGAGGTCTTTCCTGTCCTGCTCCACACCCTTGAGCTCCGGGGGCCTCTTATAGATAGAGGTGTAGTCCCGGACCCGGACCACGACAGGGACAGGCAGGGCATCTCCGAAGACGAGGGCCTGCTGGCGGGACTCCAGACGGGAGAGGACTTTCCTGAGCTCTGTTCTTTCCGAGACCCCCGCCAGGACGCTGTCAACGTCTTTCTCGTTGTCCAGGAGGCAGGTTATCTTGCTCCCCACCTGGCTCATCACCTCCTCGTCAATGCCGGAGGGGCGCTGGTCAATGACCAGGAGGGTGACATATGACTTGCGCCCCTCCCGGGCGATGGTGCCGAAGATGGTCTGGCGCGAGAGCTCAGGGCTGAGGAACCGATGGGCCTCCTCTATAGTGATGACCAGGGGACGGGGATGGGGGGCCCTCTCCCCCCGGGCCCTCTCTGCCCTCTGGACATACTGGTCATGGATGCGGCGGCTGAGGAGGTTGGCCACCAGCATATAAGGGACGATGTCCCAGTAGCGGCCGAACTCCAGCACCACCGTGAGCCCCTTCTCCAGGTAGCCCAGGATACGCTCCACGGCGCTCTCCGGGGAATGGGGCAGCAGAAAGGGCAGACGCTTTAGCTGTTCCAGGCGTCGGTGGAGGTGAAGAAGGGTAGCCTCGTGCTCCTTAAGGCTTTCTGCCAGGTCCTTCACCTGAGCGGGCGAGTAGCTGAGGAAGGACTCCAGCCAGCCTTTTCCCAGGTGGCGGGCCAGGCCATAGGGGGCCTGGGCGGCCAGGTCGGTGAGGTTCAGGGTCTCCCGGAGGAGGGCGATGTCCCCGGGCTCAATCTCATCGTAGCCGATAAGGACGTTGAAGTCGGTCTTCACCCCCCTCCTCCGCGCGCTTTCCTCGTCCAGGGTGAAGACTGCCACCCGCGAGGGGAAGAGCTGTTTGAGGCCCTTGACCACCCCCCCCTCCTCCCTCTCACCCTCCCACCCGTATTCGCTGTGCATATCAAAGACCAGGCTGGAGGCCTGGCCCCGCTGGAGGATGCCCGCCAGGAGGAGCCGGGTGAGCATGGTCTTGCCGGTGCCGGTCTTGCCGAAGATGCCCCCCGAACGCTGGACGAACCTGTCTAGGTCCAGGCAGACCTTCACCTCCAGGTCCAGGGGGCTCCCGATATAGAAGTGCCTGTCGTCCTCAGACCCGAAGACCAGCGCTATATCCTGCTCCGACGCCTCCCGCACCAGGGAGAAGGGGGCGGGGATAGTACGGGCAGGCGGGGGGGCCTCCAGCCCCACCACCCCCAAGGCGAGCTGGGGCAGGACCTTGATGGTGCCGAAGACCCCAGTGCCGGATAGGACCCGGGCAATATAGGGGTCCGAGACATCCAGCTCCAGGCCCCTTTCCAGTGCCCCCAGTTCCACATCGGTGATGAGGCCGAAGAAGCGGCTTTTCTCCCCCTCAATGGTCACATACCTTCCGACCCCCACCGCCTCCACCGATACCCCCTCCTCCAGGCGGACCCTCAGCCCCTGGACGAGACTGCCTCCCACCACCCTCCCCAGCACTTTCCCGCTCAAGACAGCCTCCGCAGCAATGACTGAAGCCGGGGCGCATCCCCCCGGAGGAGGAGGGTAAGCTCCTTCCCCGCCCGGAGCAGGAACTCCTCCCGGTCCTCCCGGGACCCGGCCAGATGGAGGAGAAAGGCAGGGATGAGCTCCTCGCGGGAAGGGAGGGGTGCCGTTGCCAGGGGCCCCAGAAAGTGAAGGGAAGACCCGAACTCGCCTATCTCGTCAGTCTTTGCCAGGTAGACAAAGCTGTGGAGCTTAGGGGGGCGGGGGGAAAGGGCCTGGACCAGCTTGCCCTCCACCCGGTGGCCCACTATCCAGGCCCTGAACTCCGTCCTTAGAAGGCGGGAAAGCTGGGGGTGGGAGCGATAGACCCCCTCCTCTTCCGTCTCCTCCCGGCCCCGGGCCACGGGACGCCTCCCTGGCTCCAGGGGGCCGGTCTCGGCGTGATAGACCACGGCGAAGATATCCGTCTCCCCCTCCCTGGTCCTCACCAGGGAAGCGAAGGGAGGGGGCTGATGGAGCTCATAGCACTGGGCCGCGAACTCCTGCGTGGAGACCTGGACCACCTCGCCGATTCTGGTCGCTTGCATTCTAGATGAAAAGGGTCACCTGGGCTTTGGAGGCATATTCCAGAAAAGCGGCGGCCCCGGCACACTCCGTCCCCTCCACCAAGTCCTCGTCTTTAATGCTCATCATCCCCATGGTGGTGGAGCAGGCGAAGAGCCGGACCCCCCACTTGCGGCAGAGGTCCAGCAGCTCGGGGACGGTGGGCATGTTCTGTTTCTTCATCATCCGCCTCATCATCCAGGTAGCCACGGCCGTCATCCCGGGGATGACCCCCAGGATGTTGGGCACGGGCAGCGGGGCGGCGGGATTGGCAAGGGAGGCTACCTTCAGCCGGTGCACCTTCCTCTTGTTCACGATGTCAAAACCATAGAAGGTAAAGAAGATGCCCACCTCCCAGCCCATGGACGCAGCGGTGCTGGCTATGATGAGCAGGGCATAAGCCATGTCCAGGGTCCCCTTGGAGGCGACAAGGGCCACCCGCTTGCGCTCTTTCTCCGCCATCTAGACCTCCCGGGCTTTCTGAATAAAAAAGGTGTAGAGGCCCTTCCCTTCTTCCTCGGCCCGGAGGAGCTTGTTCCCTGTCTCATTGCACCAGGCCGGGAAGTCCATCCTGGAGCCGGGGTCCGTGGCCAGGACTTTAGCCACCTGGCCAGGTTTCATCTCTTCAAGGGCCAGCTTGGCCTTGACCACCGGCATAGGGCAGAGAAGGCCCCTGGTATCGACTACTCTATCGGCCTTTATGGTCTCCATCATTTTCACCTCTTCCTACACCCACCGGGTGCGTTTGCTCTGGTTTTTCTGGGAGGCGGCGGAGGGGAGGTAGCCCACCACCTCTCCCACCAGGGACCAGAAGGCCTCCCGGTCCTGGGCGCTGACCACCGCCTGCTCATGGGCCTCGACCAGGGCCACCGGGTAGCCCCCTCCCCTTCTCACCTGGTCAAAGACCAAGGCATGGGCCAGGTCCACCAGCTCTTTCCTCTGGACCACCCAGGAGGGGACCTCCACCCTGGCCATCTCCTCCTCCCCCTTCAGATAGAAGAAGAAGACCTGGTGGCGGCCGTAGTGCTCCTCCACGACGGAGGAGCGGGTGAGGAAGAGGGGGGAGCGCTCACCCGCTTTCAGGAGGGGGGCAAAGAGGGCCCTGTCCTCCACCCCGGCTACCCCATTACACTCCCTGTCCTTCTTTCCCCGGCAGTGGCGGTCGCAGTCGGGGGGCTCATAGGGGCAGAGGGCCACCCTAAGGGCATTCACCACATCGGTGGAGCGGGGGAGGCTGATGTAGCTGGCCAGGGCCAGGGGGCCTTTCCGGGCCATGGCCTCCATCCCGTCCAGAATTGGGACCAGGCCCCTCTCCAGGAAGGCCTGGCGGACAAACTCGGGGCAGGCCTGCCCCGCCAGGCCCCACAGCACCAGGGAGCCGTCCAGGAGGGCCAGGACGGGAAAAGGCCCCTCCTCATTCAGGGCCTCCGCCAGGAAGGCCACCTCCTCCAGCCACCTCCTGGCCGCCAGGAGGGCCCCTTCCACAGGCTCGGCCCTCAGGCCCGAGGGGTCGGGCATAACCAGGTCCTCCTCCCGGGAGAAAAGCCTGGCCCTCCGGACAAGCCCGGCGGAGGGTTCCCGGCCGTAGTGCAGGCGGGCCAAGCCCCCGTTGATGAGGTAGCAGCGCACCGGCATATGCCGGTCAAGGGCAATTTGGGAGCCGTCCACCCCCAGGACGCTGAACTGGGAAGGAAGGGGCGGGAGGGGGTGGGACTCCCCCAGCCCCTCCACCAGCCCGGCCACCAGCCAGGTGGTCCGGGCGGACTGGCATTTCTCCCCCAGCCCCTGCCAGGCCCCCTGGTGGTGCTGGAGGGTCTCCAGGGCCAGAGCCAGACGGACTTCGGCCTCCTTCCAGCCATCCTTGAGCCGGGAGGCCATTTCCTCTATTTGGGGAACCACCTGGCCCAGGTCCAGGCCCATGTTCAGATTATATCATGGCCCCTTCCGCAGGGGCAGAGTTCATCCAGGCACCTGCGGCAGGTGGGCCAGGGCCTCTTCCACCTTCTCCTTGGGATAGGCAAAGTCTGCGAGCTTCCCGGTGAGGTATTCGTCGTAGGCCTGGAGGTCAAAGTGGCCGTGGCCTGAGTGGGCCAGGAGGATGACCTTCTTCTCCCCCGTCTGCTTGCACTTCAGGGCCTCATCTATGACCACCCGGATGGCGTGGGCAGGCTCCGGTCCGGAGAGGATGCCCTCGGTCCGGGCGAAGGTCACCGCGGCCTCAAACACCGGGTTCTGGTGCACCGCCACGGCCTCCACCAGTTTCCGGTCGTAGAGGTAGCATATGATGGGGGCCATGCCGTGATACCTCAGGCCTCCCGCGTGGATGCGGGGCGGCATGAAGGTATGGCCCAGGGTGTACATCTTCACTATGGGGGCCAGGCCAGCAGTATCACCGTAGTCAAAGCGGTAAAGTCCGCGGGTGAGGCTGGGGCAGGCCTCAGGCTCCGCGCAGATTATCCGCGGGTTCCGCTTCCCCTGGAGCTTTTCCCTGACAAAGGGCAGGAACATCCCGGCGAAGTTACTCCCCCCGCCCACGCAGCCCACAATGATGTCGGGATACTCCCCCGCCTTCTCCATCTGGAGCATGGCCTCCTGCCCGATGATGGTCTGGTGGAGGAGGACATGGTTCACCACTGAGCCAATTGAGTACTTGGTGTCGTCGTGGGTGGCGGCGTCCTCTACCGCCTCGCTGATGGCGATACCCAGGCTCCCCGGGTTGTCCGGTTCCTGGGCCAGGATAGACCTTCCGGTGTTGGTATCCTGGCTGGGGCTGGGGACCACCTGGGCACCCCATGTCTCCATCAGGATGCGGCGGTAGGGTTTCTGGTGATAGCTCACCCTGACCATATAGACCTTGAGCTTCAGGCCCATAAACTGGCAGCCCATGGCCAGGGCACTGCCCCACTGTCCCGCTCCTGTCTCGGTGGCCAGGCGCTTAACGCCTTCAACCTTGTTGTAGTAGGCCTGGGCCACGGCGGTATTGAGCTTGTGGCTCCCCGCCGGGCTCACCCCCTCATACTTGTAGTAGATGTGGGCCGGGGTGCCCAGGGCCTTCTCCAGCCTGCGGGCCCGGATGAGGGGGGTGGGCCGCCATAGCTTGTAGACCCCCAGGACCTCATCGGGGATCTCAATGAGGCGCTCCTTGCTGAACTCCTGCTCGTCACAGGCTGCAGCAAAGAGGGGCGGGGGAAGCCTGGTGGGCTCCTTGGTCCCGGGGTGGAGCATGGGTGGCATGGGGGTGGGCAGGTCGGGGAGAACATTGTACCAGTGGCTGGGCATCTCCTTCTCAGTGAGGATAATCTTGGTTGCCTCCATGTTACCTCCTTTTCTTACCTATATTGCTGAGTCCAGTGCCTCTCTCAGGCCCCGGACGAATTCCCCCAGCTTTCCCAGGCCCGGGTCATCTTTGATAAGCTGGACTATCCGGCTGCCAACGATGACCCCGTCGGCCACACGGGCCACTCTCTTTGCCTGCTCCGGGCCGGCGATGCCGAATCCAACGGCCAGGGGGAGCGAGGTTTCCCTTCTCACCCGTTTCACAAAGGCTTCCAGCCCTTTGGGCAGGGCCTCCCGGGGGCCGGTGACCCCAGTGAGGGAGACCAGATAGATGAAGCCCCGGGACCTCCCCGCAACCAGCTTTATCCGGCTTTCCCCCGAGTTGGGGGCCAGGAGATAGACCAGGTCCAGGCCGTTTTTCTCACAGGCCCTCCCCAGGTCCACTCCCTCCTCGGGGGGGAGGTCGGGGACAATCAACCCATCCACTCCACTTTCGGCACAGGCCCGGCAGAAAGCAGAGAGGCCGAAGTGAAAGACGGGATTGTAGTAGGTCATGAAGACAAGGGGCAGGGCTACTTTCCTACTGAGCCGTGAAGCTATCTCCAGGGCCAGCCTCGGGTTCATCCCCCGGGAGAGGGCCTGAAGGCTCGCCTCCTGGATGGTAACGCCATCGGCAAGGGGGTCGGAGAAAGGGATGCCCAGCTCCACCATGTCCGCCCCCCACTCCTCCAGACGCGGTACCACCTCCAGCGCTGTCTCCGGGGAGGGATAGCCCAGGGTGATGTAGGGGATGAGGGCCTTGCGGGAGGCAAAGGCCCTTTCAATACGGCTCATGGTGTCCTGCCGTCGGATACCTCACCCCCTGGCCCCCTCTCCACAGCCTGCTACTCTTGCCCCGACGGCATGCCGCCCAGGGCCTCGGCCACGATGTGGATGTCCTTGTCCCCCCGGCCCGAGAGGCAGACAAGGATGAGCCTGTCCGGGGAGAGCCTTTTGGCTATCCGGCAGGCATGGAAGAGGGCGTGGGCGGGCTCCAGGGCGGGGAGGATGCCCTCGGTCCGGCAGAGGAGCTGGAAGGCATCCAGCGCCTGGGCATCGCCCACGGCCACATACTTCACCCTGCCAGTGTCCTTGAGATAGCTGTGCTCAGGCCCCACCCCCGGGTAGTCCAGGCCAGGGGCGATGGAATGGGTGGATGAGACCTGGCCGTATTCATCCTGGAGTAGATAGGAGCGCGCTCCGTGGAGGGTCCCCACCTCCCCCTTGACCAGGGAGGCGGCGTGCCCCCCGCTCCTCAGGCCCTTCCCCGCCGCCTCCACCCCGATGAGGTTCACATCGTTGTCCTCAAGAAAGGGATAGAAGATGCCGATGGAGTTGGAGCCACCCCCCACACAGGCCACGATGTAGTCCGGCAGGCGGCCGTATTCTTTCTGCACCTGCTCGCGGCTCTCGCGGCCGATGACGCTCTGGAAGTCCCGGACCATCGTGGGGTAGGGGTGGGGCCCCACCACCGAGCCCAGGAGATAGTAGGCCTCCTGGACATGGGTCACCCAGTAGCGGATGGCCTCGTTGATGGCATCCTTGAGGGTCTTTGTGCCCGAGGCCACAGGTCGCACCTCCGCCCCAAGGAGCCTCATTCGGAAGACGTTGGCCGACTGGCGTTCTATGTCGTCCTCGCCCATGAAGACGAGGCACTTCAGGCCCATCTGGGCGCAGACGGCGGCGGTGGCCACCCCGTGCTGGCCGGCCCCTGTCTCGGCCACCACCAGTCTCTTGCCCAGCCGCCGGGCCAGGAGCGCCTGGCCCAGGGCGTTGTTTATCTTATGGGCGCCGGTATGGCAGAGGTCCTCCCGCTTGAGGAGGATTCTGCCCCCTCCCAGCCTTTCGGTGAGGGAGCGGGCAAAATAGAGGGGCGTGGGCCGGCCTGCATAGTCCCGGAGCAGGCCCTCCAGCTCCTGCCAGAAGGCGGGTTCCCTACGGGCCCGCGAGTACTCCCGCTCCAGCTCCTGGAGTGCGGGGATAAGCGTTTCGGGGACATAGCGGCCCCCATAGGGGCCAAAATAGCCCCTCCGGTCAGGTAAGGACACCCTCAGCCTCCATTACTGCCTTGAAGAAGGCTTTGAGCTTCTCCGGGTCCTTCTTCCCGGGCCGGGCCTCCACCCCGCTGGAGACATCCACCCCGTAGGGCCTGACCAGCTCTATGGCCCGGCGTACATTCTCAGGGTTGAGGCCCCCGGACAGGATGATAGGCCCGTACTTCCTGGCCTGGAGGGCTATTTCCCAGTCAAAAGTCCGGCCCGAGCCCCCCGCCACACCCGGGACATAGCTGTCCAGCAGGTAGGCCGCCAGCTGGTAGCGGGGGAGCTGAGAAAGGACCCCGTCATCCCGCACCCGGAAGGCCTTGACGACACGCGGAGAAAGCTCCTGACAGTATTCCGGGCTTTCCTCGCCGTGGAGCTGGGCCAGGTCCAGGTGACACCCTGCCATCACCTCTCTTACCCGGGCCAGGGGGGCATCCACAAAGACCCCCACCTTGGTCACCAGGGGGGGAAGGCGGGAGATGATGCGGGATGCCGTTTCCGGGTCTATCTGCCGGGGGCTGGAGGCGAAGACAAAGCCCAGGGCATACGCCCCGGCCTCCAGGGCCACAAGGGCGTCCTCCAGGCTGGTGATGCCGCAGATCTTAACCCTGACCACAAAGCTCCCTGAGCTTTTTTTCAGGGTCGGGGGCCAGGACCAGGGCCTCCCCCACCAGGAAGGCCCTCACCCCCGATTTCTTCAGGACTTCAATGTCCTTTTGACTCTTGATCCCGCTCTCGCTCACCACCAGGACCCCCTTCGGTATAAGGGGCAGGAGCCTGAGGGTCGTATTTATGTCAACCAAGAAGGTGTCCAGGTCCCGGTTGTTTATCCCTATAAGCCGGGCCCCCGCATTGAGGGCTGTCCTTACCTCCTCCCTCCGGTGCATCTCCACCAGGGAGGCCATTCCCAGGTTGTGGGCAAGGGCCATCAGCTCCGCGAGTAATCTTTCCCCCAGGGCTCCCGCGATGAAAAGGACAGCATCCGCCCCGCTGCCCCTGGCCTGGTAGAGCTGGTAGGGGTCCAAAAAGAAGCCCTTGGCCAGCACCGGGAGGGGGGTGGCCTCCCGGGCCCTGGCCAGGTCCTCAAAGCTACCCTTAAAGAACTCCGGCTCGGTGATGACGGAGAGGGCGACCGCCCCCGCCTGCCAGTAGGACCGGGCCAGGAGTGCGGGGTCCAGATGAGAACACAGGTCCCCCCGGGAAGGTGAAGCCCTCTTGATTTCAGCGATGATGGCTGTGCCTCCCCCCTTCAAAGCGGCGGCAAAGTCGCGGGGCGGCGAGGCCTTGAGAGCCAGGGCCTCCAGTTCCTTCTGGGGAAGATGGCTCTTTGCCTCCGCCAGCCTCCGCCGGGTGGAGCGGAGGATATCCTCCAGAATCATTTCCCCAGCCCCTTGGTAAAAGCCACCAGCTCCTCCAGCTTCTTCCTGGCAGCCCCGCTGTCTACGGCCCAGGCTGCCAGGCCCAGGCTATGTCTGAGGTCGGGCGCCTTCCCCGCCGCGTATAGCACCGCCCCCGCGTTGAGCAGGACCACATCCCTTCTCGGCCCCTTTTCCCCCCCCAGCACCGCCAGGGTAATGCGGCAGTTCTCCTCCACACCCCCCCCAACTAAATCCTGAATGCGGGCCCGCGGCAGGCCCAGTTCCTGCGGGTCCTGGGTATAGGTCCTCACCCTGCCCCCCTCCAGCTCGCTAATCTGGTTCGGGCCGGTGGTGGAGAGCTCATCCAGGCCATCTCCGCTATTGACCACCAGGGCCCTGCGGGTGCCCAGTTGAGAGAGCACCTGGGCCAGGGGGGCAGTGAGCTCCGCGCTGAAGACCCCCAGGAGCTGAACGGAAGGGGAAGCAGGATTTACCAGAGGCCCCAGGATGTTGAAGATGGTGCGCACCCCAAGTTCCTTTCTCACCGGGGCAGCATATCTCATGGCGGGGTGGAAGTGAGGGGCAAAGAGGAAGCCTATCCCCACCTCCTCTATACAGCGGGCCACCTGCTGGGGGCCCAGGTCTATCTTCACCCCCAGTGCCTCCATGAGGTCCGCCGAGCCGCAGCGGGAGGACGCGGAGCGGTTGCCGTGCTTGGCCACCGGAAGGCCCGCCCCGGCCACTACCAGGGCGGCGGCGGTGGAGATGTTGAAGGTGTGGGCCCCGTCCCCGCCTGTCCCACAGGTATCCACAAGGCCCTCACGCCCCACCTCCACCCTGACGGCATGGGCCTTCATAGCCCGGGCGGAGCCGGCAATCTCCTCTACCGTCTCCCCCTTCATCCTGAGGGCGGTGAGGTAGCCCGCTATCTGCGCAGGGGTGGCCTCCCCGTGCATAATCTCCCCCATCACCCCCTCCGCCTCCTCCGCGCTGAGGGACTGCCTTTCTACCAGGCGGGCAATGGCGTCCTTTATCATATGCCGGCCTCCGCCATCTCCACCGCTCTGGCCAGGGCCTCCATCTTCTTCATGCTCTCGTCATACTCCCCTTCAGGGCGGGAGTCGGCCACAATGCCTGCCCCTCCCTGGAGGTAGACCGTATCGCCCTTTTTCACGATGGTGCGGATGGTGATACAGGTATCCATACTGCCGTCAAAGCCGAAATAGCCCACCGCCCCGCCGTAGGGGCCCCGGCGGGTCCCTTCCATCTCGGTGATTATCTCCATGGCCCTTATTTTGGGGGCCCCGGTAAGGGTCCCGGCGGGGAAGCAGGAGCGGAGTAGGCTGAAGGCATCCTCCCCCTCCCTCAGCTCCCCCTGGACCGAGGAGACTATGTGGATAACATGGGAATACTTCTCCAGGCCCATATAGAGGGGCACCCCCACCGTGCCGAAGCGGCAGACCCGCCCCAGGTCATTGCGTCCCAGGTCCACCAGCATCACATGCTCCGCCCTCTCCTTGTGGTCGGCGAGGAGCTCCCGTCCCGTGGCCTCGTCCTCCTCGAGGGTCCTGCCCCTGGGCCGGGTGCCGGCGATGGGACGGGTCTCCGCCTGTACGCCCTCCAGCCTTGCCAGCATCTCCGGAGAAGAGCCGATGAGCTGAAAGGGGCCGAAGTCCATGTAGAACATGTAAGGGGAGGGGTTGAGCCTTCTCAAGGCCCGGTAGATGGCGAAGGGATGGGCCTGTGTCTGACGCCTCAGCCTGTGGGAGAGGACCACCTGGAAAACGTCCCCGGCGAGGATATACTCCTTGGCCCTCCTCACCCTCTCCATGTACTCCTGAGGGGTAACATCGGATTTCAGGCCACCCCCTTTCCCCAAGGAGGGGAGCCCTTCCGGGAGCAGTGGTGAGGCCAGGGCCTCCATCACCTCCTCTATCTTCTCCACCCCCTCCTGGTGGGAGTGACAGCAGGAGAGGACCTTCATCTGCTGCTTCACATGGTCAAAGATGACCAGGGTATCCACGAACATGAAGACGGCATCGGGGAGGCCCAGCTCGTCCCGGGGGCAGGGAGGGAGGTCCTCAAAATAGCGGACCGTGTCATACCCCAGGTAGCCCACCGCCCCGCCCATGAACCGGGGCATCCCCGCTACCCTCACTACCTGGTGGCCCTGGAGAAGGTCCCTGAGGAGGTGGAGGGGGTCAAAGCTCGCGGAAAGGGACACCTTCTCCACCTGCGCCCCCCTGCGGACCACCGCCTCCTCCCCCCTCACCTCCAGGACCAGAGATGGGGCATTTCCGATAAAGGAGTAGCGGCCCACCTGCTCCCCCTTTTCCACACTCTCCAGGAGGAAGGAGGGGGCCTGGCGGCAGAGCTTGAGGAAAACGGAGACGGGCGTCTCCAGGTCTGCCCGCAGCTCCCGGAAAACCGGGAAGAGGCGGCCATCATAGGCCTTCTGAAAAGTGGCCAGGTCCGGTATGTACATCAAGACCCCTCAAAAACTAAAGCCCCACGCCCGAAGGGGCGAGGGGCTCTCGCGGTGCCACCCTTCATTCTACTCTTCTCGGGTACCTCAGGATACCCTGGGCCTTTAACGGTGCCCCTCCGGCAAGGCCTACTCAGTCTCCCTTTCGGTTTGCGGCTCCCCGGTCCATTCAGCCCCCGCCCTGGCGCCGGCTCACACCTTCCCCGGCTCTCTGGGCCAGGGCCCCTGGGGCCTACTAGTCCGGTTCCCAGCCTTTACGATATTGACTTGTCCGCATCTTAAAGCCTGGCCTCCCCTTTGTCAAGTTTCTCCCTAGGACAGGCTGACACGGTTGGGGTATAATATGGCCTCAAGAGACACCAGAAGATAGCTCATTAGGAGGCCGACGTGCTAGATGACCTGGCTTTGGAAGCTGCCAACCTGAAGCAACATCTGGAGCGGATGAAGGCTGAAATTCAGGAAGAGACGCTTGACCGCTTCAAGGTTGGTGGTATCTTGTCGGACATTTTTCTTTCGTATGAAAAGATGAAGGTTTCCTTGGTCCTGGCGTGGGACTCTTATATCCGAAGCCTCCCAAGCCAGGACTTACTGGCTGTGTTCGTAGGCATCTTGGGCAACGCCCTGGGCCGCGACCCCCTGGACGCTGACCTCACCGCCAGGCTCCACAAGATTACTGATGCCCGCTACTACATTGCTAAGCCAGAGCATTACAACGACCGAGCAATGAAGAGAGTTCTGCGCGACCTGATAGATGCCACCGATAGATGGCTGGTGGTCCTGGACAAGGCGATTCCTCGGCCCCGGTCCGAGCCCCCGGCTCAGGAGCAGGCCCCCGGACCCGGATAAAGCTGGCCTGTAGCCAGGGGGCATATAGCCCTAGCGCAGGCGGATGAGGGTGGTATCCCGGCCGAAGATGAGGGCCAGGAGCCAGTCCAGCAGGACTCGGGTGCGCACATAAACGCTGGGGACCAGCAACAGGTAGCTCACCAGCCACAGAAAGCGGGCGGGCAGGCCAAAGAGGCGAAGGCCCAGGAGTTCCATCCCCGCCCCCCGACTGCCCAGGGAGACCGTCTCTGCCATCCAGGGGACAGGGCAGGGGCGCTTCCTGCCCCCGAAGAGGTCGGCCAGGATATTACGCGCCACAACCCGGGGCTGGCGGACGGCGATGTGGGCCCGGGTGGGGAGGGGAGAACCTGTGGCCGGGTTAATAAAAGAGGCATTATCCCCCAGGGCATAGACACCGGGGAAACCCGGCACCTCCAGGTAGCGGTTGACCTTCACCCGCCCCAGAGAGTCTTTCTCCACAGGCAGGGCCTCCACCACCGGGCTGGCCCGGACCCCCGCCGTCCACACCAGGGTGCGGGTGGATATTATCTCCTCGCCATTTATCTCCACAGCCCCAGGCAGGACCCGGGTGACCTTTGAGCCCAGCCAGACTTCAATCCCCTTCTTCCTCAGCACCTGGAGGGCGTAGGCAGCCAGGCTGGGATGCATGTCCTCCAGAAGGCGGTCCTGGTTCTGGACAAGAAGGAGACGGACCTTCTTCGGGTCCACCCTGGGGTAATTTTTCAGGAGAAAACGGAAGATGAAGTCCCTCATCTCGGCGATGAACTGGACCCCGGTGGCCCCACCCCCGGCCACGGCAAAGGTCAAGAGTCCCCCCCCTCCCGGATTAGCATCCGCCTCCTCAAAAAGGGAGATGAGATGGTTCCTGATGACCATGCCGTCGTTGAGAGTCTTGAGGGTGAAGACATGGGGGGCGGTGGCGGGGAGCTGGCGGGTATCGGTAACGCTCCCCAGGGCCAGAACCAGGTAGTCATATGGCAAAAGCCCCCGGTCGGTGCGGACCATCTTCTTCTCCAGGTCCACGGCCTCCACCTCCGCCCGGATGAAGGAGAAACGTCTCTTGCCCCGCAGGCTGCGGATGGGGTAGGCGATGTGACGGGTCTCAATGCCCCCCGTAGCTACCTCATGGAGAAGTGGGGTGAAGAGGAAAAAGTTCTCCCGGCTCACCAGAGTAATGTCCACGGGCTGTTTTCCCAAGGCCCCTTCCAGGTGGAGGGCAGTATATACCCCACCGAAGCCTCCCCCCAGGATGAGGACCCGGCAAGGGCCCAGCCTTCTCCCCCGGAGCTTCTCCCTCAAGGCCTGAAGGCTGAGACGGGGGATAAAGGAGGGCCTCAAGGTGGTCCCCAGGATTTCCCTGTAGCTATAGCTCCCGGTGAACATCCCCCACATCACCCGGTGGTAGGGCCTGGGACCGGGGCGGGGGCTCCCCTCCCCCACCAGCCGGGCGTGGGCCATGAAAAAGCTACGGGAGTCCTTGAGCCGGGAGTGGAGGGAGAAAAGGAGACGGCCATAGCTATTGTCCCGCTGGATGGCCTGGATGAAAGGCAGGTAGTGCCGGGCAAAGGCCCAGGCCGTGGTGCCATAGTGGACGGCAGTATGGGCCGCCTGGCGAGCGGTGAGGAGGGCAGAGCCGATACCGTCTTTGTAGAGCCGGGTGGCGGCGGCATCCCCTACCGCCACAAAGCCTTCCCCCACCGGGTTACGGGCCAGGCCCACCGAGATAAGGGGGCGGCAACCGCAGGCCTGCTCATAGGGGAAGGGCAGGGCCTCCTTCACCAGAGGGTGCGAGAGGAACTCCTTCACCGAGGGGGGGCCCTTCCTGCCCAGGAGGGAGACATTGATGAAGGGGCCCTTGGGGACGAGGGTGCCGAAGACCAGGTCGGAGTGGGGGAAGAGAAAGACCCTCACCCTGCCCTCAAAGGCTTCCTGGACATCCTCCTTTCGGGCCCGCAGCTCATCCTGGGCCATGCGATGGGTTCGGGGGGGCTGGTAGGCCAGTCCTTCCCCGGAGAGGGGCAAAGAGTTAACCCCGGTGGCCAGGACCACCAGGTCATATTCTACCCACTCCCCTAACACCTCCGCTGCCGGGCGGGGATGAAGGCGCAGGGCCCCAACCCGATAGGGCAACACCCAGGCACCCCAGCTTTTCGCCACCCCCAGGAGATAGCTATCAAAGCTGACACTGGGATGGAGGGGAAAGCGCAGGGGCCCCGAACCCCGATAGACACTGTATATCTCCCCCCCCGGAGAAGGGGTTTGAATCTCCATGTAATCATAGGGGCTTTGAAGGGCATAGGTAGAAATGCGGGCCTGGATAACCTCCGGGGGGACCTCCAGGCCCAGTTCCCCAATATTCCGCAGGAGGGAGAGGGAGAGGATGCCGGCACAGCGGTTGCACCCCCTGGGCCCGGCCAGGCCGAAGTCCCGGGGCTCATAAATATGGACCTCCGGGGTCAGGCCCCGCTCCCGGGCAAAGTGGATGAGGTAGAGGGCGAAGAAGCTCCCCGCCGGCCCCCCACCGATAACCGCCACCCGAGAAAGCTGACCGGCCATGCGAACAATTCAAGTTTAGGGCTTCCCAGGCCTCGCCACAAGTCGCCTAGAGGCGCTGGACAGTGCCGGCCTTTATCTGGTAGATGATGGCACGGGAGAGAAGGTCCGGGGGCAGGCGGTCAAGGTCGGTGGTGGTGATGAAGACCTGCTGGTAGGAGACCAGGGCCTGGAGGAGCCGCCCCCGGCGGGGGGCATCCAGCTCCGAGAAGACATCATCCAGGAGGAGGACCGGGCTCTCCCCCCGCTTCTGCCACAGAAGGCCCCCCTCCCCCAGCCTCAGGGAAAGGGCAATGGTGCGCTGCTGGCCCCGGGAGGCGAAGGCCCCCGCCTCCACCCCACCCACCTCCAGGAGGATGTCGTCCCGGTGGGGTCCCACCAGGGTCATCCCCGCCCCTATCTCCCTCCCCCGGCCCTCCTCCAGGGCCCGGGCAAAGGCGCCCTCGTCCACAAAAGGCTGGTATCTGATGCTCAGGTCTTCCTCGGCAAGGGCGCGGTGGGCCTCCTGGGCACGGGGCGAGAGGGCGTCCACCAGCCGGCGGCGGGCCTGGATGATGAAACTCCCCGAGGCCACCAACTCCCTGTCCCAGAAGACAAGTTCACCCTCCCCCGCCTTCCCTTCTCCCGTAAGGCGTAGGAGGTGGTTGCGCTGGGCCAGCACCTTCTGGTAGCGCCGGAGGGAAACGAGATAGCGGCCCTCCATCTGAGAGCCCAGGATGTCCAGGAAGCGCCGTCGGAGGGCCGGAGCCCCCCCCACAAGGTCGATGTCCTCCGGAGAGAAGAGGGCCTGGGCCAGAAGTCCCACCGAGGCACTGGCCGACCGGGGCACCCCGTTCACCCGAAGGCGCTTCTTCACTCCAGAGGGGGAGGTCTCCTGGATGACCATCTCCAGGAGAAGGCGTCCCTGGGAGGTTCGCGCCTCGGCCGTGAGCCTGGCCCAGTGCTCCTGGGCCCCCAGGGAGATGAGCTCCCGTTCGTTTTCCGCCCGGTGGCTGCGGATGGTGGCCAGGAGATAAGGGGCCTCCAGGAGATTGGTCTTCCCCTGGGCATTGTCCCCCTGAAATACCAGGACCCCCTGGGGCAGGTCCAGCTCCAGGGCCCGGTAGTTGCGGAACTGGCTCAGGCTAAGATGGGTGATGACCAATCTTCTCCAAGGATAGCAGGTATAAAGGATATGTTCCAGAGGCCAGGTACTCCTCGGCTCTTGCCTCGGCAAGTTTGTACAGCCAGCGGCTACCCCATAAGCTCTTGTCCTTTGACCCTGGCTCCCCGTTCGCCCTGGTTAAGAAGACCAGCGCCCGCGTCTACCTCGATGTGACGCACCTGTCCTGTGAAGACCTCCACCGCGTCTATAAGGCTGTTACAGCATGCAGGGAAGCTCTCGGGATTTCTCGGGGCAAGGGCAGGCCTAAGAGCAAGGATCTCACAAAGGCCATGCGGGCTGCCTTTATGGTGGATGAGATGGGGATGAGCCACGTCCAAGTAGGGGAAAAACCGGGATTCCCCGTGTACCGCGACGCGATAAGGTCGGCTTCGCCCCTGGTCAAAGGTGGAGGGTGTGGACTTCGTCCGGGGCACCGTCGCCATAACGCACCTGAAGGCCCGGATGAGGCTCCACCGCCTGAAATGCGGTGCCGGGCTGGGCAGGTGTGAGCTCAACAGAGTCGAGTTCGCCTACATCAAGTCCCAGCTTCAGCAGTCCCCTTCACTCAGGCGCAGATTGGATTTCCGCCCTTCGGCGAGAAGGCTGTCCCAGGACCACATCCGGGCCGTGGCGACGCACGGTCTCTCAGGCGCTGGGAGGGGGGTTTCAGCTTCGGCTGCGAGAGACAAGCGGTGTGGCTTGATGAAAGACACCAGGGCGGGCTGAGGCCTGGGCCATCAGGTGGGAAATCGCCGCATCGAGGCGACGGATGGCAATAAAGCCCGGGACGTGGGACCAGGGGTTCCTCCTGTGGCATAGGGCACAGGCATGGCTAGGAGCCGGGCTCAAACAGCGGGTCAGGATCGATTCGCAGGCAACGCTTCTTGTTTCAAGATGATGCTTGACACCACACAGTCTTGGCTCTTGGCTGAAGTGGACAGAATGGTTTGCTGTTCTGGAGAAGCCTAGTTGTTCATTTCTCTGCGTTTACTGCTGCGCCTCCGAGCTGCTCTTCCTGTCGGCGATATTGACAACTGGCGCACAGGTCTTCGTTAGAAGATACCAGGCAGCATGTCCCCTCCTCTTTCCAGCAGAGTCTTGAACAGCCAGCATATTTAGAGCGGTGCATGCAAACTGGACAATCGTCTATGTGCCAACAGGGATAAAGCTGAAGAAAGTGGGAGATGGCTGGTAACTTCAGCCCTTTCTTCTGCAACCTCTGAATGAACTGCAATCGCTTCAGGTCGTTATCAGAATAGAACCGTTTGCCCTTTCTCCTCTGTGGCCGAATTATCCCGTGCCTTTCCCATACGCGGAGGGTCTCCCGATGCGCGTTCAGCAACTCTGAAACTATACCTATCGGATAAACCGGCCGATTCTGCATGACCTCAAACTCTTCTCAATTATTGTAAAGAGACAATCTCAATTTGTCAATTGAAGTATCCGCGAGGCTCGAACAGGCCGTGCGGGGTACGAAGTCAGCCCCTGAGCGGCAACTGGCTAGGAGAGGGGGTAGGAGTGGACCTCGCAGTATCGTCTCCCTCCTCTGCGGGAATTCCATATTCAAGCATCAGTACATTTGCCAGCCTGCCAAAAGCCTCGCTGGGATGGGGGGCGGAGGCGGCTTGTCCGGCCCAAAGTGCTCAATGAGATACTCCCATAGGAGGTCCTGTTCCGCCCGCCTGCTGCCTACCCACGGGGTCGTCGCCCATCCCACGAAGCCCGTGTCGTGGCGGGCGCGGGCACTCTCCCAGCTACTCCGGTCCTTCGCCGGCCCCGTCAGGATAAATAGCTGTACGCCGTGACAGGAGGTGCATATCAAGAACAGGTCATCCCGCCCGGGGCCCGGCGGAAAGACCTGGGCGATATAAGCCTTCGCCTCTTCCTCAGGGCTTTGGGCCGGAGCCGGGGTAAGAGTTGAAACAGGGGTAGGAGTCGGCGTCCGGGTAGGTGTAGCTGTTGGGATAGGCGTGGGGGTTGGACTGGCAGTAGGTGCTGGCCTTGGGGTTGGGGTTGGGGTTTTGGCCCCCTTGCCACAGGCAGCCAGCAGCATCCCGCTGGTAAGCACCGCAACTAGAAACCACCGCCAATTCACTCTTAGACCTCCGTGTCAAGCATCAAATGTAACTTTGCCAACCTGCCAAAAGCCTCTGTGGCGGGGGCGGGGGAGGCGGCTTGTCGGGCCCAAAGTGCTGGATGAGATACTCCCATATGGGGTCATATTCCGCCTGCCTGCCAAGCGACTGGGCCCCCTGCAGGCCGCCCGTGTCGTGGCGGTAACGGGTCATCTCCCACGCACTCCGGTCCTTCAGCGGTCCCGCCAGGATAATTACCTGTATCCCGTGACAGACGGTGCACTTCAGGAACGCATCATCCCGCCCGGGGCCAGGCGGAAAGACCCCGGCAAGATAGTCACGAACCTCCTGGTCAGAGCCTTGGGTAGGAGCAGTGGTAGGCGAAGCTGTCCCAGCGGGGGAAGGGGAAGGCTCCGCCACGGGCGAGGGACTAGGAGAAGGCCTCACGACGGGGGCTGGGCTGGCAGTTGGGGCCTTCACGCCTTTCGGACTGCATGCCCCCACCAGGACCCCGCTGGCGAGCCCTGCAGCCAGAAACCATCTCCACCACACTCCACTCCCCCCTTTAGCCCAATACTCTTCTTCTGGTTCTTCCTGCTCCGGCACCCCTGGAGCTGGCTCAGGTATCCGCCCTTCCATCGAGCAAACGGGGACCCCCATCACCCTCTTCGGCTTCACCGACTCCACGTCCTCCCGTATCCCCTTTGATGCGTTTCACTACCATCATAGCTTGGTATCGCCCGCATGTCAATATCCCGTGTTAGGTCAGCTAAAAGGTATTATTCAGCCATCCCTTCAAGCCTTCTCTTTTACCGGTGTAGACCGTCAGCGGGGAGTGTTGCCGAACTCGACCTAGGGTGTGATAGGTGATATGACTAAGCGGTGGCTACCGCCGGGGCCAAGGCGAATGATCACCTTCTAGGCGAGATGCTCCGGCACCATAGTAGGCTCAGTGGACTACTGGTGAGAGAAGTAGGGCTGATGCCAAGTATGGCACCATAGCCAATTATGTGTTTCTTCACCATGCTGGCATGGCAGCCTTTATTCCACTATTGTCATAGGGCTTGTTTCCTGTGAGCTTTCTGGAGCTGTCTTGGAGATTGCAGGAGAAGCGGAGGCTATGTCTGGTCCCGGGCGATGGGGGAAGCAGGCTAGTTTCTATTCAAAACCTT
Source organism: Chloroflexota bacterium (assembly GCA_018825785.1). NCBI lineage: Bacteria > Bacillati > Chloroflexota > Chloroflexota bacterium. Next base: position 55,983 of record JAHKAY010000007.1, read on the forward strand.
CCAGGAATGCTTTTACATTCTTGCCCAGGACCTGCTGGTTGTAGCCCCCTTCCAGGACGGCAAACCTCTTGCCCCCCGAGTTTCTCTCGGCAGCCTCTTTAAGCAGCCTGCCAATTGTTGTGAAATCTTCAGTTTCCAATACTCCTGCTCCGCCCTCTTCCTTTGCCCCATCAAAGCCGGCCGATACGGCCAAGATATCGTAATCAGTTTTCCCTTTGAGAAAGTCTTCCAGGCTTTCCAGTTGTTGAGTTCTATCCTCTAACTCACTTGGCAAATCATAGAAGGTAACCCTTCCATCATCGCGAAATATGGCTTCTGTCCCATCTCCAGGATGCACATCAAAGTCCACAATCAAGGCCCTCTCTATTTTCTTCTCATCAAGCAGTTTCGCGACCGCAATGGCGATATTATTGAGGTAGCAATGGCCATAAGAGGAATCAGCACTGGCATGACTGCCTGGTGGCCTGATCAGAGCAAAAGTGACCTGTCCCTGCACCGCTAGCTCGGCAGCCAAGATTGCTCCCCCGGCTGCCAGGGGAGCAATCCTATAAAGCTCGCCCGTAAAGGGAGAAGCACCTCCAGCCGCACCGTGTGCGAGAACCTCGCCAGGGTCCAGAAAAGTGCGACCAATAAGCGACTGTGTATGAACTGCTCTAATATCTTCTTCTTTGGCTGGTTCGGGTTTAACGAATTCATAGAAGCCTTGAAGTTCCTGCAAGATGGCTTGAATTCGCCCTGCCTCGGCAGCCGGGTCGAAAGAATAGACCAGCAGATAATCTGGGTGAAAAATTACCTTGATTCCGGTTGCTGAAGGTGTCAAACCACCGGAGGCCCCGGCCTTTGGTGTCGGGGCAGGGGCTGCCTTTGCACTACAGGCGGCGGGCAAACTCAGGGCCAGCATCAAGGCCATTGCCCACAATAATCTATTCATAACTATACTTCGTTGATAAGCCAGCGGATGTTGTCCCATCCTCCTCCAGGAGGTGGGTGGTATCCGTGTAGATGACGGTGATATCCCCCCCTTTGTCGCCCATGAACACCCTTACCTCCCTCTGGTGGCCCCCAGCAGCATCATAGCTCAGTATCGCCCGTGTGTCAATACCTTGTGCCAGGTTAGTTAAAAAGTATTCTTGAGCACACCCCTTGCTTTCGTTGTCACGGAGAGATATAATGTAATCGGTGGACAAAGATGGTGGCGTCTATCATCGGGCGGGAACGCCTTGGCCCAGGAGGCCGCACATGAAGAGTCTAGCGAAGTGGGCAGGTTTCACCTCTATTGGCCTGCTCTTTCTGCTCCTGATTTACTCAGTTGTTCACACGGGTGCTCCAACGAGCCCTTCGAGCCCTCCCGGGCTTGCCGAAGCCGAAGTGCCCGCGCCGGTTCCAGGAGACGAAGCGCCTACGCCGGTTATATCTGACGTTTCTGAACGGCGCTCCTTTATGTATCCAGAGGGCGTAACTACATCGGCTGGTGGCGCAATTTGGATTACCGCTACCAATAATGAAGTTGTCAGGTTGCGCTCAGATAACCCTGACGTAGAGCTAAGGTTCGGCTCTCAGGGCTCGGGTGATGGCCAGTTCAACAGCCCGTTTGGCATTGTCGTTGATTCTTCGGGCGATGTCTACGTTGCAGACACTTCCAATCATCGCATCCAGAAGTTCACCAGTTCAGGGGGGTTCATCACCAAGTGGGGCTCTCCAGGTTCCGGTGACGGTGAGGGCCAGCCCGCCTACCCGTGGAGCATCGCGGTTGACCCATCGGGCAATGTCTATGTTGCCGACGTTTTCAGTCATCAAATTCAGAAGTTGACCAGTTCGATGGAGCCCATCACCAAGTGGGGCTCTTTGGGTTCTGGTGACGGCGAGCTCAACGATCCGCGTGCCGTCGCGGTTGATTCTTCGGGCAACGTCTACATCGCGGATAGTTCCAATAATCGCATCCAGAAGTTCACCAGTTCAGGGGAGTTCATCACCAAATGGGGCTCCGCGGGTTCCGGTAGTGGCCAGTTCAACCTTCCAGCGGGTTTGGCGGTTGATTCTTCGGGCAATGTGTATGTTGCCGATACTTTCAACAATCGCATCCAGAAGTTCACCAGTTCAGGGGAGTTCATCACCAAGTGGGGTTCTAGGGGTTCTGGTGACGGCGAGCTCAACGGTCCGCGTGGCATGGCGGTTGATTCTTCGGGCAATATCTACGCTACGGATACTTCCAATAATCGCATACAGAAGTTCACCAGTTCAGGGGAGTTCATCACCAAGTGGGGCTCTACGGGTTCTGGTGACGGCCAGTTCATAGGCCCGTTCGGCGTTGCAGTTGATTCCTCCGACAATATCTATGTTGCCGAGGTGAGCAATAATCGCATTCAGAAGTTCACCAGTTCAGGGGGGTTCATCACCAAGTGGGGCTCTCCGGGTTCCAGTGACGGCCAGTTCAGGGGCGCAACGGGCGTGGCGGTTGATGCCTCCGGCAATGTCTATGTTGCCGACTATTTGAATAATCGCATCCAGAAGTTCACCAGTTCAGGGGGGTTCATCACCAAGCGGGGTTCTTATGGCAGCAGGGAGGGCGAGCTCAACCACCCAATGGGCTTGGCGGTTGATGCCTCAGGCAATGTCTATGTTGCCGATAGGGAGAATCATCGCATACAGAAGTTCACCAGTTCAGGGGAGTTCATCGCCAAGTGGGGTTCTATGGGTGAGGGTGACGGCGAGTTCAACCATCCAATGGGCGTTGCGGTTGATGCCTCCGGCAATGTCTATGTTGCCGATAGCTGCAATAATCGCATCCAGAAGTTCACCAGTTCAGGGGGGTTCATCGCCATCTGGGGCTCCACGGGTTTTGATTACGCCCAGTTCCTGAATCCACGGGGCGTGGCGATTGATGCCTCCGGCAATGTCTATGTTGCCGATTGGGAAAATAGGCGCGTCCAGGAGTTCACCAGTTCAGGGGTGTTCATCACCCAGTGGGGCACCCCGTTCACTATTAGCGAACTCTATAGCCTAGGTCTAATCCAGTAACATGAGCTCGGCGGGCGTCGCACGGGCGAAAAAGGAGAGTGAAATGCGCCGGACACTATTGCGAACTGCGTTTACATTGGCCTTGTTCCTCTCGATGGTGACGTGTGGAGCACCCCAAGCTACCCCAACCCCTGCTGTGTCACCTGCGCCAACCCCCACTTCTGCACCCGGACCAATCACAGTTCCTAAAGCTGTCGCAATCCCCGTAAGCGTCGTCTGGGCCCGCCAGTTCGGCACACCGGATGAAGACCGCGCCCAGGGCGTGGCGCTGGACAGCGCACGGAACATCTACATCGCGGGCGATACCCTTGGTAGCCTGCCAGGCCAGACCTCAGCGGGGAGCTGGGATACCTTCGTGCGCAAGTATGACCCCAATGGCAAGGAGATATGGACCCGCCAGTTCGGCACACCGGATGAAGACCGCGCCCAGGGCGTGGCGCTGGACAGCGCAGGGAACTTCTACATTGTGGGCGAGACAGGTGGGAGCCTGCCGGGGCAGGCATCGGCAGGCAAGTCGGACGCCTTTGTGCGCAAGTATGACCCCAATGGCAAGGAGATATGGACCCGCCAGTTCGGCACATCCGATGTAGACACGGCCGCGGGTGTGGCGGTGGACAGCGCAGGGAACATCTACATCGTGGGCGAGACAGGTGGGAGCCTGCCGGGGCAGGCATCGGCAGGCAAGTCGGACGCCTTCGTGCGCAAGTATGACCCCAATGGCAAGGAGATATGGACCCGCCAGTTCGGCACATCCGATGTGGACACGGCCGCGGGTGTGGCGGTGGACAGCACAGGGAACTTCTACATTGTGGGCGATACCCTTGGTAGCCTGCCAGGCCAGACCTCAGCGGGCAGCTACGACGCCTTCGTGCGCAAGTATGACCCCAATGGCAAGGAGATATGGACCCGCCAGTTCGGCACACCGCTCCCCGATGTAGACACGGCCACGGGTGTAGCGGTGGACAGCACAGGGAACGTCTACATCGCGGGCACTGTGTATGGGAGCCTGCCCCGGCAGGCCGCGTTGGGCATGTGGGATGCCTTTGTGCGCAAGTATGACCCTGATGGCAAGGAGATATGGACCCGCCAGTTCGGCAGCTCGGTCACGGATAATGCCCGGGGCGTGGCGCTGGACAGCGCAGGGAACATCTACATCGCGGGCGATACAAATGGGACCCTGCGGGGGCAGGCCTCGGCGGGGAAAACGGACGCTATTCTGCTTCTGGCAGGAACGAGTCCTGCTCCGAGTGTGCCTCTGGATCCTTCGGACACAACAGCGCCTGTGGTTACCTGGGTCGGGTATTTCGGACGCGAATGGGAAACTGCAAGCATTGCTTGGAAGACCAACGAGCCAACTATCGGCCGAGTAGAATATTGCATATGGAATGGCCCGACCCCCGAATATGAGATGATTACTGATTGGACTGAGGAGCCAGATACCACCGGCGCTGTTACCCTGACAGAGCTTGAATGGTGGGTCACGTATCAGTACAGAGTGAGGGTGAAAGACGCTGGAGGAAACGAAGCAGTATCCGAAAATAAGAGTTTCTACACTTACATCCACGGATTCGTGAACCCCTAGCAGGGTGTTGAAAAAGTCCGACTTCTGTTCGCTCCAGCTTTGGCCGACTGAGGAGCGCTGAATTTGGCTGCTGAGAGGGGCTCCCAACCCCAGCAGTGGGTTGGGAGCCCCTTGCTGTTGGGGGTCGGGGGCCCCCTTTTTGAGCCTCTAGGATTCGCCCTTGATGTTGACGTAGGTAGCTGGCTTGTCAGCGAAGCCGCAGGAGCGCGTAGAGCAGCAGGGTCAGGGATACCCCTGCCACACCGGCCATCAGGTCATTGAAAGACGAGGACCGATAGGGGAGGAGCTTCTGGGCAGCCTCTGAGGACACTGCCAGGAAAAGCCCGAATATCAGCCCGAACAGGATTCGCATTCTCATGGGTTTAAGGAAGTCGGCGCTATAGGCTGCCACGAGGCCGGTAATCCCAAAAAGACCAAAATGGGCAACCTTATCCCAGTGGCTGAAGGCTCCAGCGGTGGGCAAGCCAACATCTCCGACAGGGCCAAGGAGCAGCCCGAGAAGGAAGAGAGTCCACAGGCCAAGGAGGACCATCTTTCGTTTCATGAGGGCCTGACTTCTGGCCGGGGGTAGAGGCCGGACTTTTCCACCAGAGTGGGGACTGCTTCCTCCTCCCAGCCCACCGCCATGATGTGGATTCCGTGGACGCCGGGGACCTGCCTTAGCTGCTCTATGTCCTCCAGGGCAATCTCTATCCCCTCCTCCTTGGCGACCTTGGCCCCCTTCATCCGCTCCACAACCTGGTCGGGCACAAAGCACCCAGGGACGGAGCTCTGCATATATCGGGCCATACCTGCCGAACGGAGGGGGATGATGCCCGCCAGGATATGGACCTGTTTGTCCAGGCCCCTCTCCCGGACCATCTCCATAAACCGGGCGAACTTGGGTATATTGTAGACCGCCTGGGTCTGGATGAACTGGGCCCCCGCCTTCACCTTTTTGGCCAGGCGGACCGCCCTGAACTCAAAGGGGTCGGCGAAGGGGTTCTCCGCCGCCCCGATGAATATGGGCACCTCCCCCGAGATGTCATCGCCGCAGAGGAACTTTTTCTCGTCCCGCATCTTCTTGAGGGCAGCGATGAGCTGGATGGAGTCCAGGTCAAAGACATTCTTGGCCGTGGGGTGGTTGCCGAACATCTGGTGGTCCCCGCTAAGGCAGAGGAAGTTGCGGATGCCCAGGGCTATGGCCCCCAGGACATCGCTCTGGATGGCGATGCGGTTCCTGTCCCGGCAGACAATCTGCATAACCGTCTCCACTCCCACCTGGCGGAGGAGGGCACACCCCGCCAGGCTGGAGAGGCGGACGATGGCGGTCTGGTTATCGGTGACATTCAGGGCATCGCAGTAGTCCTTTAGGCGGGTGCCCTTCCTGGTGACCAGGACGGGGTCGGTCCCCTTGGGCGGGCCCACCTCAGAGGTGACGGCGAATTGCCCCGCCTCCAGCACCCGTTGGAGCCTGCTTACAGGTTCCATCCTATTTCTCCTTCAGTTGCAGGTCCTGCCGGACGAAGCTCCGGGGGCCCAGGGCTTCGTTGGACTTCCAGTCCCGGACAGGTATCAGCTCCTCCAGGCTGGCCAGCTGGCCCAAGCGGGCCAGCCTATCGTATATCATCTGCCAGATGCAGGGGATGTCGGGGGAAATTTCACAGTGGCCCTCGCAGGAGCCGCCGCAGGGGCCATTGAAGAGGTGCTTGGCACAGCGGGCGATGGGGCAGAGACCGCCGGTGAGGTGGATGATGCAGTCCCCGCAGGCCACGCACCTTTCAGCGAAGACCCCCAGCTCCCGGGGGAGGCCCAGGAACATGGTATCATTGCCGGGGAGAACCGGCTTCTCGGGGAACATCTCGGCCACAAAATTCATCCCCACGCCGCAGGCCAGAGAGAGGACCGCGTCATGGCCCTGGATTAGCTCCCGGGCCTCCTCCACAAATTCCCTCTCGCACTGCCGCTTCACCACAAATTCCCCGAGCTCTTTTTGCTGACCGTTGAGCCGGCTTTGCAGGCGGAGGGTGGAGGCCAGGGTGGCCACCTCCTTTTCTCCCCCAGCCAGGCAGATTGCAGAGCAAGTATTGCAGCCCAGTACCAGGACCCGGGAGAAGGGGGCAACCATCGGGGCGATATCCTTCATGGGCTTCTGACGGGCCTTTATCATGCGGCCTCCTTGGCAGATGGTGCCAGGAACTCCGACAGGTGGGCAAACTCTTGCGGAGCAAGCTGCAGGAGCCTCACGACCCCCTCACCCAGCCCCGCCCCCTGGAGGAGCCTGTTGGCAGTCTCTACCCGGCACTGGGCCCAGCGGAGGGTCCGCTGGTAGGGGCAGTCGGCATCAGCACAGCCAATCAGCGTTATCCGTTCCGCCCCCAACTCTGCCGCCTGAAGGAGGTGCCTAACATCAATCTTTCCCAGGCAGGGCACAGGTACCATGCCGGAGGTATCAGCGCCCTGGAGGAAGACGGTGTCATAGCTGCAAAAGAAGACCGTTTCTTTTCTTCCCCCCTTCATGGCTGCCCGGACCCTCCGGGGGATGTCCTCCACCCCTGGCATGCGGAAGGCGATGGCCCCGGCAGGGCACTCACTGACACAGATACCGCAGGCCTGGCACTGGTCCACCCGTATATCCACCTTGCCTGCTGCCCGGACCACGGGGACCCCGTAGGGGCAGACCCGCACGCAGGTGAGGCAGGCGACGCACTTCTCCTCCCGGAGCTCGGCACCATTGCCGCAGTTCAAACAGCGGCGGCCCTCCCGGGCCCCAACCTGAGGGCTATAGCCCAGGTCCACCAGCTCAAAGGAGGTTATCCTCCGCCCCCCTTCTGAGAGGGGCAAGGGGTGTCTTTCTACCCTCTCTATGTCTTCCACCACCTCCGGGGCCAGAGCGCCCAGGGCTGAAGGCTCCTGGAAGGTGAATTTATCCCCGCGGAGGTAGGCATCCACGGCCAGGGCAGCCCGGCGGCCGTGGGCCATGGCCCGCACAGCCGAGCCGGGCCCCAGCACGGTCTCGCCGCAGGCAAAGACACCCTCCCTGCCGGTGGCCATGGTCTGGGGGTCAAAGACGAGCTGCCCTCTATCGTTCAGAGGGATGCCCAGCTTGGGCAGCATACCGATATCTGGGGCCTGGCCGATGGCCAGGATGATGATGTCCCCCTCCATCAGGGTGCAGCGGTCTTCGTAGAAGGAAGGGTTGAACCTCCCATGCTCATCAAAGACCGCCTTCACGGCCATGCAGTTTATCACTGCCACCTTGCCGTTGCGGCGGATAATCTCCTTGGGACCCCAAGAGCAATTGATTTCGATGCCCTCCTCCTGGGCCTCGGCTATCTCCCAGGGAGAGGCGGGCATCTCATGCGCAGCTTCCAGGCAGACCATGATGACGGTCTTGGCCCCTGCCCGCAGGGCGCTGCGGGCGGCATCCACGGCCACATTCCCCCCCCCGATGACAATGACCTTTTTCCCGGGGGGCAGGCGGTGGCCCTCAAGGTTTACGGCTCTGAGGAAGGGCAGAGCCAAGAGCACCCCTTCCCCCTCCTCCCCCGGGATGCGCAGCTTGCGGCTCAGGGGAAGGCCCAGGCTGAGGACGACGGCCCGGAAGCCCTGGTGCTTCAACTGCTCCAGTGTAATATCCCGGCCCAGGGCCTTGTCGGTCTGGATATCCACCCCCAGGGCCCGGATGGCCTCTATATCTCTCTTCACCAGCTCCCGTGGCAGGCGGTAGAGTGGGACGAAGTAGGCCATCGCTCCCCCTGGCATGGCCTCCCGCTCAAAGATGGTGACGGGGTAGCCCATGCGGGCCAGGTCATGGCCGGCAGTGAGGCCCGCCGGGCCCGCGCCAATGACCGCGACCTTCTCCGGGTGAGAGGGGGTGGGGGCGGGGACTGCCCCCGGCCTGCCCTGCTCCATAGCCACCCTCTTGAGGGCCCGGATAGACAGGGGCTGGTCCGCCTGCCCCCGGCGGCACTTCTCCTCGCAGGGGTGGGCGCAGATGGTAGCGCAGACAAAGGGCAGGGGATTGGTCTCCAGGACTATCTCCGCCGCCCGGTCGAAGTCCCCGGTGGCAACAGCTGCCAGGTAACCTCGAGCGTCCTGGTGGACGGGACAGGCATTCTGGCAGGGGGGCTGGACCATCGGCCTCATCAGAGGGCCGGCTCCAGGACAACAATCTCCTGGGCCGGGGGGAGCTGGTCTGCCTTGAGCTCTACCTCGCTCCCATTCACCTGCCGCACCCGAGGCTTGCCCTGAAGGAAAGGCTCTACCCCGGCAATGGACCAGCCGAGCCTGGGCGTCTTGTAGTGCATGGGGATGACCACCCCTGGGCCTAGCTGGTCCACCACCCCGCTGGCCCCTTTGGCATCCATGGTATAGAAACCCCCCACCGGGATAAAGAGGACGTCCACTTTTCCTATCTGTTTGGCCTCGGCATCGGTGAGGGGGCGGCCCAGGTCCCCCAGGTGGCACACCCGCAACTCGTCCAGGGTGAAGCAGAAGACGGTATTTTCCCCCCGCTCCCGCCCCCCTTTCTCGTCGTGGTGGGTGGGGAGGCCCATGAACTCAATGCCTTTGGCCTCTTTCGTGCCCGGCCCCTTCACTGCCTCCGCCCCGGCCACTGCTTTGGCGTTGTTGTGGTCAAGGTGGTCGTGGGTAATGATGACCACATCGGCCGATTCCTTTATTGGGCCGTAGAAGAGTCCCCCCATAGCGCCATAGGGGTCGGTGATGACCCTGGGGCCCTTCTCCGAGGTAATAAGAAAGCAGGCATGTCCCAGCCACTTGACCTTCAAACCTTTTCTCCTTTCTTTTCCAGCTACGGGGCCATGGCGTTCAACCTGGGGGCATCCACCTCAGGCCCTGGGGCTCATGGGTAGACCTGGTGGCCCCGGTCGTCCAGGAGGATGATAGCATTCTGGGTACAGCCCTTGGCGGCCCGCAGCAGGGTGTGGTCATCGGCGTTGAGGGGGTCCATCACCACGGCCCTGCCCTCCTTATCCAGTTCAAAGACCTCGGGGACCACCCCGATGCAGTTGGCGAGCCCGGTACACCGCTCCCGCAGGACGATAATCTTCATTCTGCTATTGTATTCCCGGCTCCCGGCCCACACAATTCCCCCTGGTGGAGAATATCATCTGGCTCCTTATGCGGCGTCCTGGATACCACAAAGTCAAGGGTTAGCTGCTTTCATGTCTTTGCGCTCTCCCTGGGCAGGGCGGTGATGGCACCGCCCGGCGGCCCCCGCCTTGAGAAGCCCTATCGCTTCGTGAGGGGGCGACCTTTTGCGTCTTTCAAGCTATTGGTGGCAATCAGAATAAGGTCAATCAACCACCAGACCCAGCCGGCAATACCGAGGGTTACCACAGCGATGAAAAGCTTCAGAATGCCAAGCCCCACATAGCCCAGATAGAATCGGTCAACAGCGATGTACCCCAAGAAGATGGAAAGCAGCAGGGCCGTTAGCCAGTCCTTCTCTCCAGCTGCCGGCCCAAGGCGCGTGCCACACTTAACGCAGACTTCGGCCTTCAGGTCGGTTTCGGCCCCGCAGTTCTGGCAGAATCTGTCTCCCCTTGGGGGCCTGACACCGCAGGCAACACAGAGTTCCGCCTGTACGGGTATCTCTTTTCCGCAGTTTCGACAGTACATATCTCCTCCTTAGCCTGCTTGCCCTCCGCTGATGCCCAGGGCCAAGTTTACCACGGTGCGTACACCCACACCAGTGCCCCCCTTTACCTGGTAGCCCCGGTCCCTCTCCGCCCTTGAGGGGCCAGCGATGTCCAGGTGGACCCAGGGGGTCTCCCCGGCGAACTCCTGGAGGAAGAGGGCGGCGGTGATGGCCCCACCCCAGCGGCCCCCGGTGTTCTTGATATCGGCCACGTCGCTCTTGTTCTGCTCTTTGTATTCCTCATCGATGGGCATGGGCCAGTGGCGTTCCCCCGCCTCCTTCCCAGCCTTGACTACCTTGTCCAGCAGCTCCTGGTTGTTGGAGAAGGCCCCGGAATAGAAGTCCCCCAGGGCCACATGGCAGGAGCCGGTGAGGGTGGCCAGGTCCACCAGCGGCTTCAGGCCCAGCTTATTGGCATAGGCCAGGGCGTCGGCCAGGATGAGCCGGCCCTCGGCGTCGGTGGAGATGACCTCAACGGTCTTCTGGCCAAAGATGCGGATGATGTCCCCCGGCTTCATGGCGGAACCGCTGGGGAGGTTTTCGGTGGCGGGGATGAGGGCGGTGACATTGATGGGGGGCTTGAGCTGGGCGATAGCCCCCATGGCGGCGATGACCGCCGCCCCCCCGGCCATGTCGCCCTTCATCTCCGCCATCCCCTCCGAGGGCTTGATGGAGATGCCCCCGGAGTCAAAGGTAATCGCCTTACCCACCAGGCCCAGGGCTGGTTCTGACGGGGGACCCCCTTTGTATTCCAGGATGATGAGCTTGGGGGGCTGGCTGGACCCCTGGGCCACCCCCAGGATGCCCCCCATGCCCAGGGCCTCCATCTCTGCCCTCTCCAGCACCCGGAAGCCGAGGCCCCGGGCCTCGGCCACCTTCCTGGCGGCCTCGGCCATGGCGGAGGGGGTGAGGAAATTGGCGGGCTGATTGACCATGTCCCGGGCCTGATTGGTGGCCTCGGCCAGAATCCGCCCAGTCCGCACCCCTTCTTCCAGTTGGGGGAGCCTCTTTTCATCCCTCTCCACCAGGAGGAGCTCCTTCATCTCCCTGCCCTCAGGCTTTGTCTGGTGCTGGGTGAAGGTGTAAAGGCCCAAGATGGCCCCTTCGGCCACAGCCTGGGCGGCCTGGCGGGGCTCCATGCCTCCTATTCCAGCCCCAAAGGTGATGGTGGCCGCCCTCGCCACCCCGGTCCTTCTCAATGCCCGGAGGCCCTCGGCCACGCAGCCCCTGGCCCGGTCCAGGTTGAAAGCCTCTTTCTTGCCCAACCCCACCACCGCTACCCTTTTGGGGGGGATTTTGCCCAGGGTATGGATGAGGGTTACCTCGCCCAGCTTGCCCTTGACCTCCCCTTCCTGGATGAGCTGGGTGATGGCACCGCCCAGGGCTTGGTCCACCGACCCTGTGGCCCCGGAGGGCTTATCCACCCCCTCAAACAGGTTCACCAGGACGGCGTCCACAGCCACCTGGGTGATATCGCCGGAGACCACCTTGATTTCCATGTTTCACTTCCCTTCCATCAGGGGGACTACCCAGTCAACCCCCAGTTCTTCCAGCTTGGCCCGAGAGGGGCGACCTTCCGGCCAGCCCATCATCCGGTAGTAGGTCTCTTTGGCCTCTGAAAAGGCCTTTCCCTCTATGCCCATCCCCTTGAGGGGGCCGGAGGGGTGGGGGGTGAGAAAGCGACGGGGCAGGACATCATCGGCCGGGGAGAAGCCCTCCCGCCGGTTGAAGGCCTGGGCCATGTTCAGGGCCCTCTCCCCCACCTTCATCAGTTCCCACACCGAGGTGTTCCAGCCGGTAACGGCCCGGACCAGCTCGGCCACTCTCTCAAGCCCCACAAGGCCGTAGACGATGACAAAATAGCAGGTGACGGCGCAGTTCAGAAAATGCACCCAGAAAGTGTAGTAGATAAGGAGGCGGACCTTGGCCGGGGAGAGGTCGGTGAGGGGGAGGGGCTCCAGGATGCCCAGGGCCTTCATGTCCTCAAGGTAAGGGCTCTTGCCCGTGAAGTTGGAGTCGTGCATGTTGTGGCAGTGGTCCGCCCCGGTGGGCGACATTATGTAGCCCAGGCCCATCCCCTGCTTGTAGCGGGGCTCATGCATGGGGACCTCCTGCCCCTTGATGTGGAGGGCCAGCTCCTGGGCGGGGGGGGCGAGCTTCTTGGCGGCCCGGGCTACCCCTTCGGCCAGGATATCCCCCAGGCCCTGACGGAGGGCAATCCTCTCCACCATCTCCAGCATGGCCCGGCTGTTGCCGAAGCGGAGCTCCAGGCCCCCGGTGTCACGGGAAGTGAGCAGGCCCCGCTCAAAGCACTCCATGGCAAAGGCGATGGTGGCGCCAGTGGAGATGCTGTCCAGTCCATAGCCGTTGGCCAGCTCACCCCCCTTGGCGATGGCCTTCAGGTCATCAACCCCGCAGTTGGAGCCCAGGGCGGCGATGGTCTCGTATTCCGGCCCACCATAGCGGGGGTCAACCTGATAGGGCTCCTCCACCTTGACCTCCCGCTTGCACTGGACGGGGCAGGCATAGCAGCTCCTCCTGTTCCCTGTCTGGATGGTGTCCCTCATGGCCTCCCCGCTAATCCTCCCCGCCCCCTCAAAAGAGCCGGCCTGGAAGTTGCGGGTGGGCAGGCCCCCCCGGCGGCTGAGGCCCCTCACGGAAGAGGCCGTGCCCAGGTCCCTTATGTCCTGGTTGTTCACCGGGGCGTTGTCCCTCACCCAGCGGGCGATGCCGGCCACCCCCTGGGGGTCGGCCAGGGCCAGCTTCTGGTGCCCCCGGACGGCAATGGCCTTGAGGTTCTTGGAGCCCATCACCGCCCCCATCCCGGTCCGCCCCGCTGCGGCATCCAGGTCGTTGATGATACAGGCAAAGCGCACGAGGTTCTCACCGGCGGGTCCTATCTGGACTACCTTAACACCCCCATCCCCCAGCTCCCCACGGATGGCCTCCTGGCATTCCAGGGTCTTCAGCCCCCAGAGGTGACGGGCGTCCTTTATCTGGGCCTGGCCCTCCTGGACAAGGATATAAACGGGCTTCTCTGCCCTCCCCTCCACGATGATGGCGTCAAAGCCGGCGAACTTCAGCTCTGCCCCCCAGTAGCCCCCCGCCTCAGCCTCCCCGAAGGCCCCGGTGAGGGGTGACTTACCCCCCACGCTGTGGCGGCCGGAGCCCCCCACGGGCGCGCCCGTCAGGGGCCCGGCGGCGAAGATGAGCCTGTTCCGGGGGCCCAAGGCGTCCACCCGGGGGGGCAGGTCCCTGAGGAGATAGTAGCCAACAAAGCCTTCCCCGCCGAAATACTGGCGGTAGAAGTTGTCGGAAGGCTCCTCGATGGCTATCCTTCCCGAGGAGAGGTCAACCCGCAGGACTCTGCCGATATATCCTGGCACGGTACTAACGGGTGGCCTCTCGGACTATCTTCTCCAGCACCGGGGAGACATCCCGGGAGGTGTCCACGACAAAATGGCGGCGGGCTATCTTTTCCCTCGTTTCCTTCATCCTCTGATAGACCTGCCAGTCGGCATCGGAGGGGGTCTGGTCAGCGGCCTTTCGGGCTTCCAGGCGGGCCTGGACCAGGGTGGGTGGGGCCTCCACCCAGACCAGGATGAGCCGGGCCCCCCGCCTCTCCGCAATATGGTAGAGGTATTCCCTGTTCCTCTCGGAAGTATTGGTGGCATCCAGGATAACCGGGATGTTCTTGCCCAGGAGCTCATCTATCAGGCGGTGGATGAGGCTGAAGAGATAAGAGCTCTCCTCGGCCGAGTAGGTAGGCCGGGGCAAGAGCGTTTTCCTCAGGGCATCGCTCTCCACCACCACGGCGGGGAGACGCCGATATAGCTGGTGACAGAGATGGCTCTTACCGGTGCCGGGCAGGCCGGAGAGGACGATGAAGGGCGGTTCCACCACAGGCTCAGGGAGGGGTCCCAGGCTTGCCCGGAGCCGCCCCAGGTCCTGGGCGAGGTTGTCCATCGTTGAATATTCTAGAGGGGGGAGAGGGTTTTATCAAGCCAGCCCGCCTTCAGGAGCTTCGGTCAAAGAGAAGGCGGTTGAGAAAGAGGGACTTCCGGGAGGAGGCCACCTTGAGGTCAGCCCTCAGCCCGGCGGTGAGGCGGCGGAGGATGATGGCCAGGAATACCCCCAGAAGGGCCAGGGTTATGCTCAGGGGCTGGCGGGAAATATAGCTGGCCAGGGGGAGGGTGGCGAAGGCAACCGCCATGCCCAGGGGCAGGCTCCGGCTGTTGGAGCCCTCCCAGAGGCGGACCAGGAGCGCCAGGCCCAGGGGTATCAGGGCGAAACGGAAGGCCGATGGGGCCAGGGTGAGGGCCATGGTGATGCCGGTGCTGTTGCCCCTGCCCCCGGTGCTGAGGAAGGGGAGAGGCCACATCTGGCCCAGGACCACCATCAGCCCCGCCAGCGCTACCCCCCCAGGCCCCAGGCCCAGGGCCCTCCCCACCAGCACGGGAATGGCCCCCTTGGCCAGGTCGCCCAAAACAGCCAGCAAGGCGGTCCATCTCGCCCTCCCCCAGAGGGCAATATGCAGGTCGGGCTCCTGCCTCAGGTCCACTCCCCTAAGCCTCCCCAGCAAATAGACCTGGGGCAGGGAGCCCAGCAGGTAGGAGCATACGGCCAGGAGGATGACGGAGAGCACCTAGTCTTCTGCGTAGTAGGCCAGGCCCACCACGCCCGGCCCGGTGTGGACACCCATCACCGAGGTGAACTGGGTAAGATACAGCTCCTGGGGCTGGAACTCCCGGATGATTTCTTCCCGCAGGGCGAGGGCCTCCCCCAGGGCGTTGGCGTGGAAGACGGACGCATGTAGCGGCCTCTTTCCCCCTGCCCTCTTCCGCATAATCTGCACGAGGCGGGAAAGGGCCTTCTTTCTGGTGTGGACCCTCTCCAGAAGCCCCACCTCCCCTGCGGAGAGGGTGAGGATGGGCTTTATCTGGAGGAGGGAGGTGACCCAGGCGGCCGCTTTGGGCACCCTCCCCCCCCTGGCCAGGTAGTGGAGGGTATCCAGCACCGCCACCAGCTCCACCCGGGGCATAATCCGTGTGGCCGTGTCCATCACCTCCTGAAGTTCCTTCCCTGCCCTGGCCGCCCGGGCCGCCGCCAGGACCACAAAGCCCTGGGCCATGGCCGCCGTGCCCGAGTCCAGGACCCGGATGGCAGTGCGGGGGAGCACCTCCCTGGCCAGCTCCGCCGCCGCACGGGCTGAGTCAAACATCCCGGACAATCTGGCCGAGACACTTATGCATAGGATGCTCCGGGTCTTCTCCCCCACCCTGCGGAAGACCTCCAGGTAGTCCCCCGGGGAGGCTGGGGAGGTGGTGGGCAACTTCTTGGCCTCCTTCAGCAGACGGTAGAACTCCTCAGGGGTCAGGTCCAGTCCGTCCCTGTAGACCCTGCCCTCGTAGACCAGGTTTACCGGCACCACTTCAATGCCATACCTTCCCACCTCCTCCTGGGGAAGGCAAGAGGTGCTGTCAGTGACTATGGCTACTGATGGCATTCGCCTGCTCAGGGGCTTTACCTTCGCCGTGGCCTATACTGCGTTCCAGGAGGGCCGGGCTCAGCAGCAGGCCCAGGGCCAGAAGGGCAAGGAGGATGAAGCCGATATAGCCCACCAGCCCCTGGACGCTCAGGGCCACCAGGATAAGGATGAGGAGCTCGGGGGTGAGGAGGGCTCCCGTCTTGAAGAGCCTCTGGCGGAGGCGGATGAAGGTGGCTGCCGCTACCGCCAGGGTGAGGAAGCTGAGGGCAATCCAGGCGTCGGCGTCATGGCCCTGGCGCACAAACTCCGCCCACCTGCCCTGAAACCGAAGGGCCAGGACCCAGCCCAGGATAACGGGGAAGGGCAAAAGCACCATGGAGCCGTAGAGCCAGTCCCGCTTCACCGCCTGGACCGCAACGGTGGAGAGGAGCCACCAGGCCAGGGGGATATAGGCCAGGATTACCACCTGGGCCCAGAGGGGCAGGGAGAGGAGAAACAGTCCCACCCCCAGGACCAGCAGGAGAAGATATCCCAGCCAGGGGAAGAGCCATGCCGGTTTGCCATGTCTCCACCCGTAGAAGGCCATGCCCAGGATGGCAACAAAGAAGAGCATCAGCCAGCCCAGATTCCGCCACAGGTGCAGGGCAAAGAAGAGGGCAAAGACACTGTGAGGCAGGGCGGCCAGGAAGGCCCAGCGCCAGCTCCCCTGGCTGTAGGCCTCGTAGAACTGCTTCGCCAGGAGCTGGGGAGGCCCCATGGCGGAGAAGGCTAGCCTTGCCGCCTCTTCGGGCGTCGCCCCTTCCTGACATAGCTCCTGGGCCCTGTCCTCCAGGTGGGTGGTAAGTTCCCTGACTATCTCCCTTTCGCTGGAGGGTTCCACGCGGAGCCTGGCGGCCAGGTTTCTCAGATAGAGCTTGAGCTCTGCCGACATCTCTTGTCTACGAGGCTGGGGCAGGCCTCAGGACCAGGTTCACGGCGGTGGCAAAGCCCTGCCATTCCTGGGTCATCCTGGCCAGGTTCCGGCTCCCCTTCTCCGTGAGCTGGTAGTATCTCCTCTCCTGGCCGCCGGGGAGACGCTCCCAGCGGGAAGAGAGATAGCCCTGCCTCTCCAGACGGTGGAGGGCCGGATAGAGGGTCCCCTCCCGAAGCTGGAAATAGCCCTGACTCCTCTTCTCCAGCTCCTTGATAATCTGATAGCCATACATGGGCTTCTCACTGATGAGGGTGAGGAGCAGGGAATCGGTATTGCCCTTTAGTAGCTCTCTGACATACTTCACGGGATACCTCGCAATGCTATGTGCGGGCATCATAGCACCGGCCCCTGGCCCTGTCAACGCCATTCGGCTTGACGGGGGATAGGAGAATAATTAGCATAAGAGAAGATGGCCGCCAGACCTTCTCTCATTGCCATAGATGGGCCAGTGGCTGTGGGCAAGACCAGCCTGGGCAAGCTCCTGGCCCGCTGGCTGGGCTATACGTTCGTGGACACCGGGAACATGTACCGGGCCCTCACCTGGAAGGCTTTGAAGCTGGGCCTGGACCTGGACCAGGAAGAAAACCTGGGGGAGCTGGCCGAAAGGACCCGGATGGAGCCCTGGGGAGTTGACGGCTTTCTGGTAGATGGGGAGGGGGTGGGTAAAGAGCTCCGCAGCCAGGAGGTGGAGAAGGGGGTCTCTCTGGTGGCCCGTCACCCCCGGGTGCGCCTGGCCATGGTGGCCCTCCAGCAGCGTCTGGCCCAGGAGGGAAGGGTGGTGATGGTGGGAAGAGACATCGGCACGGTGGTCCTGCCCCAGGCCCAGGCCAAGTTCTTCCTCACCGCCACCCCCGGGGAGAGGGCCCGCCGACGCTTCCGGGAGCTAGAGGAACAGGGGGGAAACCCGGTATATGACGCCGTTCTCAAAGACCTGGAGAGGAGAGATGGCATAGATAGCAGCCGGGCAAACTCTCCCCTCCGTCCCGCCCTCGATGCCCGCCTCATTGATACCGACGGGCTGACCCTGGAGGAGGCGGCCCAGAAGGTGCTCTCTCTGCTGGAGGGAAGATAATGGCCAAGACCTACTACCCCAGTGTTTGGTTTGTGAAGTCCCTCCTTCTCACCCTGACCCGCTTCCAGGTGGTGGGGGGGGGAAATGTGCCAAAGACGGGCCCCCTTATTGTGGTCTCCAATCACCTGAGCCAGGCCGACCCGCCCATCATCGGCGCTGGCATCCCCCGCCGGATAGTCTTTATGGCCAAGGAGGAGCTCTTCCGTTCCCCCCTCATGGCCCTCATAGTGAAAGGCTTTGGTGCCTTCCCTGTAAGGAAGCAGGGAGCCGACCGGGATGCCCTGCGGCAGGCCCAGGAGGTCCTGGAGAAGGGCCTGGCCCTGGGGGTCTTCCCCGAAGGGACGCGGAGCAAGACCGCGGTCCTCCAGCCGGGAATGCTGGGGGCAGCCTTCATCGCCCTGAGGACCGGGGCCCCTGTCCTGCCCGTGGGCATCTGCGGCACGGAGGAACTCAGGGGTGCCGGGTTCCTGCGGCATCCTGCCATCACCATCAATATCGGGGAGCCCTTCACCGTGGCCCCCGCCCAGGGCCGCGTCACCAGGCAGGCACTCCAGGACCTCACTGCCTATATCATGGAGAGGATAGCCCAGCTCCTCCCTCCCTCTTACCAGGGGGTCCATGACAAGGGGGTTGTTGTTGGCCGTTGAGCGGGCCCGGGAGATGGGCCTCTGCTTTGGTGTGCGCCGGGCCATCCGCCTGCTGGAGGAGGCCGCCAGAGAATTTGGGTCCCTGGACAGCCTGGGCCCTGTGGTCCATAACCGCCAAGTGGTGGAAAGGCTGGAGGGGATGGGGGTCAGGGTGGCCAGGGGCCCGGAGGACCTGGTGAACCGGGTAGTGGCCATCGCCTCCCACGGCCTTGGCCCCCAGGATATGAAGGCCCTGGAGGGGAGAGAGGTGATAGATGCCACCTGCCCTATCGTGGCCAGGGCCCAGCGGGCCGCCCGGGACCTGGCCCGGGCAGGTTTCCAGGTGATTGTCTTCGGCGACAGCCTTCACCCCGAGGTGAGGGGCCTCCTGGGGTGGGCGGGGGACGGTGCCCTCGCCACCGAGGCCCCCCTCCGCTTCCAACCCTGGCCCAAGAGGCTGGGCCTCCTCTCTCAGACCACCCAGAGCCCGGACGCCTTTGCCACCTTCATCGCTTCCGCCCTTCCCCCTGCCCTGGGCCGGGGGGCGGAGCTTCGCATTGTCAATACTATCTGCCAGCCCACCCGCAGGCGTCAGGCGTCTGCCCTGGAACTGGCCCGGCGGATGGAGGTGATGCTGGTGGTGGGAGGAAAGACCTCGGCCAACACCCGCCGCCTGGCCGAGCTTTGCTCCCCCCTGGTGGAGGTCCACCTGGTGGAAAAGACCGATGACATAGACCCCGCCTGGCTAACGGGGAGAAGAAGCATCGGCCTCACCGCCGGGGCCTCCACCCCCGATGAGGTCATTATGGAGGTGGAGGCCAGGCTCCGGGCCCTGGCGGGCCGGGGATAGACTTGAGAACAAGCCATCTCCGGACGGCAACCCTTGTCCTCCTCCTGCTGGCCCTGGTTACCGGGAGCGTCATGCTCTACTGGCGCTATCCCCGGACGCCCTCCCTGGAGATAGTCCTCCCTTCTCCCACCCCCCTGCCGTCACCGACCTTAGAGGGGCCTTCCCCCACCCCCCAGAGGGTGGACATCAACCGGGCGGAGCCCTGGCTTCTGGAGGCCCTTCCGGGCATCGGCCCCCGCCTGGCCGAGGCCATCGTCAGCTACCGGCAGGAGAATGGCCCCTTCCGCACCCCCCAGGAAATCCAGCGGGTGCCCGGGATAGGGGTGGAACTCTACGAGAGGCTAAAAGACATCATCACGGCAGGGGAGTAGCTTGGCCCTGTTCTCCATGAGCCTGGGCGGGGTGGTGGGGCTGGTTGCCAGCGCGGCCCTCCCCTGGCTCCTCTTCCTGGTCCTTTCTGTCCTCGGCCCGGCTCTGGCCTTTTTCCTTCGCCGCCGGCGTGGCCTTTTCCTCGCCGCCCTGGCCCTGATGGCCCTGGGCGTGGGGGGCCTGCGGGTGAAGGCCCTTCCACCACCCGGGGAGGGCCTGGTCCCCTTCCTGGGCCGGGAGGTAGACCTGGAGGGGGCGGTGGTTGATGGCCCCCAGCCCGCCGACGGCCTCCAGATGGTCCGCCTCAGCGTGGAAAGGGTAAATGGGGAGGAGGCCCGGGGGGAGGTGGGGGCCCTTCTCCCACCCCCCCTGGAGCTGGGTTACGGGGACCGGCTCCGTTTGAGAGGAAGGCTGGAGGAGAAATCTCCGCTTATCTTCCGGCCCCAGGTGGAGCTTCTGGAAAGGGGAAAGGGCTTTCTGCCCTGGCTCCACCACCTGCGTCTCGGACTGTCTGGAGCCCTGGCCCGCGCCCTGCCTGAGCCCCAGGCCTCCCTTTCCCAGGGCATCCTCCTGGGACTGCGCGGGAGCATCCCCCAGGACCTGAGGGACGCCTTTTCCCGGACCGGGACGGCCCACATCCTGGCCATCTCCGGCCTCAATGTGGGGATACTGGCAGGTATCCTCCTCAGCTTCTTTGCCTGGGCATTGGGGCGGGAGAGGCCCACCTATCTGGTCCTGGCCTTTCTGGGGATATGGCTCTATATCTTCCTCAGCGGCCTCATGCCCTCGGCGGTGAGGGCGGGGGTGATGGCCTCCATTTTTCTGATGGCTGAGGGCCTGGGCAGACAGCGCTCGGGCCTGGTGGCCCTGGCCTTTGCCGCCGCTCTTATGGCGGGGCTGAGGCCCTCCCTGCTGGGGGAGGTCTCCTTCCAGCTCAGCTTTCTGGCCATGGCCGGCCTGGTGGTCCTGGCCCCTCCCTTCCAGGCCCTGGGGAGGCGGACAGCCCTGCCCGGGTCCATGGTGGACGGCGTGGCCTACAGCCTGGGGGCCATCCTGGCCACCTGGCCCCTCATCGCCTACTACTTCGGCATCGTATCCCTGGTGGGCCTTCCCGCGACCCTTCTCGCCCTGCCCTCCCTGGCTGGGATCATTGTCTCCTCCGCCCTGGTGGCCGGTCTTGGCCTCATATTTTCTCCCCTGGGCTATGCCCTGGGCTGGGCCGCCTGGCTCTTCACCAGCTACCTCCTGGTGGTGGTGGAGCTCTTTTATCGCCTCCCCCTGGCCTTCTTCCGGGTGGAGTTCACCCCAGCCCTGGTCTGGGCCTACTACCTGGGCCTGGGCCTCCTCATCTCCGGAGTCGCGATGGGTAGGAGGTCCCTGGCCCTCCTGAGGGAAAGACTCCCTCCCTTCTGGGAGCGCCTGCCCCGGAGGGGACTTCTCCTCGGCCTCTTTTTCCTTTCGGCTCTGGTCTGGTCGGCGGTCCTGTCTTTGCCCGACCAGAAGCTCAGGGTGAGCTTTCTTGATGTCGGGCAGGGCAGTGCTGTCCTCATCCAGAAGGGCACCGTTCAGGTCCTGGTGGACGGGGGGCCCAGCCCCGGGAAGCTCAACCAGGCCCTGGGCCAGGCCCTCCCCTTCTGGGACAGAAAGATAGAGGCGGTCGTCCTCACCCACCCCCACTCCGACCACCTCACCGGCCTCCTGGAGGTGCTCAAGAGGTATGAAGTGGACACGGTCCTTGACCCGGAGCTGGAGACGGCCTCTGCCCTCTACGAAGAATGGCGCCGGCTCCTTGAGGAGAAAGGTGTCCCCCTGCTCCGGGCCCGAGCCGGGCAGGAGCTCAGGCTGGGGGAGGTGACGGTGAAGGTGCTGAATCCCCAGGTGGAGTACCTCCAGGACCTGGACAACAGCAGTGTGGTCCTGCGCCTGGAGGCGGGGAGGGCCAGCTTCCTCCTGACCGGGGATATCTATCGGGCGGGGGAACTGGAGCTCCTGGCCCGGGGTGCCCTTTTGGAAAGCTCCGTCCTCCAGGTGGCCCATCACGGCAGCGGGGACTCCACCTCTGCCTCTTTCCTGGCGGCCGTCCAGCCTTTGGTAGCGGTAATCTCGCGGGAAGAGAAGGAGGACCACGCTGACCCTGAGGTGGTGGCCAGGCTGGAGGCCTTGGTGGGGGAGAGGCTCTACTTCACCTCCCGCCAGGGGACCATAGTCTTCACCACCGACGGCCAGAGGCTCTGGGTGAGGACATCAGGATGAGTTTGCCCGCTCGCTTTCGTCACACTGAAGCCGTTGGCGGTGGGGTACGTCCCAGAATCAGAAGTTTGACACGCTGGCGGGATTATGATAGTATAATACATAGGACCTGAGAGTCCACCAAATCGATGAGAGGAGGTGTATTGTGAGGGTTCAGGCGATGCTAGGAGTTTGGCAGGTTGATAAGTGAGGCCCTGCTGTCTGGCAGGGCAGGCAAAGCTTAGACCGGGCTCGAGATAGGGAAGCGGAGCCAGTCTGAGGCACAGAGGCTCAATGCGGTGGTAACACCGAGAGTGAGTCGGGTCTAAGGAGAAGCGAATAACAGAAGGAGGGCGTCTGCAGAGGCGCGCTCCTTCATTTTTGTCTGCTTGATGTTGTGGGTGGGACAATGTTCCCGCGAATGTCGATTGAACTTGCCTCCCTGGGACGGTTATAGACAATCTCCAAAGATAGAACTTTACCCCAAAGGGGGCCTCGGTTATACTTGAAGACATGCTGGGGCGGAGGGATTTTCTCAAGGGCCTGGCCCTGGGGGGAGGGGCGGTGCTCCTGGGGGCCTGCGCCCCTGACTCCTCTCCTGCCCTGACTCCTCCCCTGCCCCTGTCCCCTCTCCGGTCCCTTTGGCAGTCCCACACAAGGAGGAAGAGGCCATGACCAGAGTGGTGCTGGCGAAGACAAAGGAGAGGGCGGCGGGGGTGAGGCGGGCCCTGGAGCTTCTGAAGCCCCCTTCCCCTTCGGGCCAGGATGTCCTCCTCAAGCCCAATTTCAACTCTGCCCACCCCACCCCAGGCTCCACCCACGGCGATGTCCTGCGGACCCTGGTAGCTTGGCTCAAGGAAACGGGAGCCAGGACCATCACCGTGGCCGACAGGAGCGGCATAGGGAATACCAGGAGGGTCATGGAGGAGAAGGGAGTCTTTGACCTGGGGCGGGAGCTGGGCTTCCAGGTGCTGGTCCTGAACGAGATGGAAAAGGGGGACTGGGAGCCTATACAGGTGCCCGGCGGGCACTGGAGGGATGGCTTCTACTTTGCCCGCATCGCCCGGCAGGCCCCTTACATCGTGCAGACCTGCAATCTCAAGACCCACCGCTTTGGAGGGCATTTCACCCTCTCCCTCAAAAACACTGTGGGCCTGGTGGCCAGGACCCTCCCCGGCCAGACGCGGAACTATATGTTTGAGCTCCACTCCTCCCCGAACCAGCGGCTCATGATTGCCGAGACAAACACCGCCTATACCCCGACCCTTATCCTCCTAGACGGGTTGGAGGCCTTTGTGGAGGGGGGACCCGAAGCGGGCAAGAGCGTGGAGCCGGGGGTCATCATGGCAGGAACGGACCGGGTGGCCATAGACGCCGTGGGGGTTGCCATCCTGAGGCACCTCGGCACCACCCGGGAGGTGAGCCGGGGTCGCATTTTCCAGCAGGAACAGATAGCCCGGGCGGTGGAGTTGGGGCTGGGGGTGGACAGTCCCCAGAAGATAGACCTGGCCACCCCCGATAACGAAAGCGCGGACTTCGCCGAGACCATCGGGAAAGTCCTGGTTGGAGGATAGAGAAGTCATGTCTCGTATTGACGGCCGCAACAACAACCAGCTCCGCCCCACCACCATAACCCCTGGCTATTCCGCCTTTGCCGAGGGCTCGGCCCTGGTAGAGGTGGGCCTCACCCGGGTGGTGTGCACCGCCACCCTGGAGGACAGGGTGCCCTTCTTCCTCAAAGGCAGCGGCCGGGGGTGGATAACGGCGGAATACGGCATGCTCCCCCGCTCCACCCTCACCCGCAGCCCCCGGGAGAGGAACGGCCGGACCCACGAAATCCAGCGCCTCATCGGCCGCAGCCTCCGGGCCGTGGCCGATATGTCCACTTTCGCGGAGAGGACCTTCACCGTGGACTGCGATGTCCTCCAGGCCGATGGGGGGACCCGGGTGGCGGCCATCACCGGCGCCTATGTGGCCCTCTACCAGGCCATGCTCGGCCAGGTGAGGGCAGGCCTCCTTGCCTCCGTTCCCTTGCGGAGCCAGGTAGCGGGGGTGAGCGTGGGGGTGGTGGGCGGGGAGGAGATGCTGGACCTGTGCTACGACGAGGACTCCCAGGCCGGGGTGGACTTCAATGTGGTGATGACGGCCCAGGGGCATTTCGTAGAGGTCCAGGGCACCGCCGAGGCCCACCCCTTCCCCCGCCCCACCCTGGACTCCCTCATCAACCTGGCCGAAAAGGGCATAAAAGAGCTCTTCATCATCCAGAAACAGGCCCTCAAAACCCTCCATGCCTGAAGACCTGCTGCTTGTTGACACCCACGCCCACCTGGAGGAGATCCCGGACCTGGACTCTGCCCTGGCCCGGGCCCGGGGGGCAGGGGTGAAGGCCATCATCGCCGTCGGCTCTGACCTGGCCTCCTCCCATCGGGCGCTGGAGATTTCCCGGGACCACCCCGGCTTTGTCTTCCCCGCCCTGGGCGTCCACCCCACCAGCCTTGGAGGGGAAGAGGCGGTCTTCCATTTTATGGAGGAGAACCTTGACAAAGCGGTGGCGATAGGGGAGGTGGGGCTGGACTACAAGGTGGCGGGGCCGGGGGACCTCAGGGAGGCCCAGAAGAGGGCCTTTGCCCGGTGTCTGGAGATGGCCCGCGCCCGGCGGAAGCCCGTGCTGGTCCACGCCCGCGGGGCCTGGGCCGATGCCTTTGACCTGGTCAAGAGGTCAGGGGTTGAGAAGGCGGTATTCCACTGGTTCAGCGGCCCGCCGAAGGTACTGGAAGAGATCCTGGCCTCGGGCTACTTTGTCTCGGCCACCCCGGCGGTGGAATACAGCCCCGGGCACCGGTCGGCTGTCCAGCATGCCCCCCTGTCCCAGTTGCTATTGGAGACGGACTCCCCGGTCCGGTACCGGGGGAGGGACTCGGAGCCGGCCGATGTGATGCGGGTGCTGGGGGAAGTTGCCCGGCTCAAAGGGATAGAGGAAGCGGAGCTTGCCCGTATAACTACCGCCAACGCCCTCGCCCTTTTCGGGATAAGAACTGCCGGCATTTGAGCCCCCACCTATCTGAGTTTCCCTATCAGTTCCTCTCTTGAAGTGTTGTTCCAGAGACCTACTCTAGTGAGGATGTCGGACAGAGTGCCTTTGGCCAGAATGCGGTGAGCCGGGACGGTGATGTTGTGCACGCCAAGAGGCGTAGACTTTCGCAGCCTTATGTGACTGCCCCGCTGTCTGACGATTGCATAGCCCAGGGATTGGAGCAATCTGAGGACGTCGTCCCCGCTAGCCTGAGGCAGCTTTGGCATTGGCTAGCTTTACCTCGGATAGGGTGAGAATGGTGATGGGCTCGTTCGTGTCGCCCAAGTGGGTAGCTACAGCCTCCTTGATGTTCTCAAACAGCTCGTCCAGGGTTTTCCCCTGAGTGAATATATCCTCCCCTATCCCCCGGGCGCACCAGAATTCGCCGTCAAAATAGGTCTCAATCTTTACCAGCATTCTCCGCCTCCAAGCGTGATTATACCAAAAAGGCGGCGGCCTTCTAGCCCTGTGCCAATATTGATGAAGGGCAGCCGGGCAAAGATAACCCCTATGTAGGTTATCGCCAGGACAACGGCACCTTTCAGCATATAAACCGGCGACCATTATACCTGACCCTGGCAAGCCCCTTGAGTTCTTGTCCTGTCAGATGTATTCCAGCTGTCTAAGGACTAGAAAACTGGCATTCATGCATGATAGAGCGTCAAATCTTTCGATGCCATACGATTTGGTGAACGGTTCTCTGGGAACACCGAGTCCATCTAACATATCTTTGGTAAGACCGAGCCCGAACCGGATGTAGTCATTTAGGCGAATCCTGATGAAGTCTTTGGCGTCCTTGTCCACCATTTGGTCAATGATTGGGTATTTCTGAACCTTGGCGTCTCGGATATATTCCACAACTTCTGTTGCCCCTGCGTCTAGGAGTTCTTGTATGAAAGCTTGTTCAGAAATTCCATGCTTCTGGTCAATTTGCTCGAGACCTTGCGAGACACGTTGTTTTGCCGCTTCCGCCTCGTATAGGATGTTATAGTAGTGGATGTAGATATTCCTCAACTTCCGAACAAGGTGTGCTTCTTGCTTCATTCTGGCGTCCAACAAGGCGCTGGGCACCTTGTTTATCAAGTCCTTGAAGCTGGGGCGCTTTCCCCTAAAGCTCATGCTGCTGATGTTATCACCCAGCTTCAAGATGAGCGCCAACTCAACGGCAAGAGAGCTATACCAGATAGAAGCATTGTCGAACGCCTCTATGTACGCGTAGACTCCGTCAGCAAAGAATCTTGTTGGAGGCTCAAGTCTCTTATTGCGTCCAAGCAAGCTGTGCACTAGTTGCCTGACGGTTTCGACCTCTCTTGCCCGACCCTGTCTGTATTCGGCGGGGAACTGCCCTTCAATGGCAGGAGACATAGGCGCAAAGCTCCTAGCCCGGCCTTACCTGACCCTGGCCGAATACTATCCACTTGTAGGTGGTGAGTTCTTTGAGGCCCATGGGGCCGCGGGCGTGGAGCTTCTGGGTGGAGATGCCCACCTCCGCCCCCAGGCCGAACTGCCCCCCGTCGGTGAACCGGGTGGAGGCGTTGACATAGACGCAGGCAGCATCTACCTCGTTAAGGAAGCGCTGGGCCGAGGTGTAGTCCTCGGTGATGATGGCCTCGGAGTGGCCGGAGCCGTATTTCTCTATGTGGGCCAGGGCCTCGTCCAGGCTTTCCACCACCTTCACCGCAGCGATTAGCGCCAGGAACTCCTTCCCCCAGTCCGACTCCTGGGCGGGGACCAGCTTCAGGCCGGGGACTGCCTCCAGGACGGCGAAGGCTGCGGGGTCGGCCCTTAGCTCCACGCCGGCTTTCCCCAGCTCTCTGGCCATGTGTGGGAGGAAGCTGGGAGCGATATCTTTGTGCACCAGCACGCAGTCCAGGGCGTTGCACACCGTGGGCCTCTGGACCTTGGCGTTATAGACGATGCTTGTCGCCATCTCCACACTGGCCGAGCCGTCCACATAGGTATGGCAGACGCCGATGCCACCGGCTACCACCGGCATGGCGGCGTTCTCCACCACATAGCGGATAAGGCCCTCCCCGCCGCGGGGAATCATCAGGTCAATATGCTCCCTCATCTTCAGCATATAGCCCACCAGGGCCCTGTCGGTGTTCTCAACGAACTGGACGGCCCCCGCGGGCACCCCCCCCGCCTCCGCCTCCTCCCTCACCAGCCGGGCCAGGGCGGAGCTGGAGCGCACCGCTTCCTTACCCCCCCTCAGGATGACGGCATTGCCCGACTTGAGGCAGAGGACGGAGATGTCCACAGTGACATTGGGGCGGCTCTCGTAGATGGCCCCGATGACCCCCAGGGAGACCCTCTTCTTGCCCACGATGAGGCCGTTGGGCAGGGTGCGCATATCAAAGACCTCGCCCACAGGGTCGGGGAGGGCTGCCACCGCCCGCACGTCCGAGGCCATGCCGGAGAGGCGCTGGGGGTTGAGGAGAAGCCGGTCCAGCATGGCCGGGGCCATCCCCGAGGCCCGTCCCTCCTCATAGTCCTGCTGGTTGGCCTTCAGCACCTCTTTCTGCCTTTTCTCCAGGGCCAAGGCGATATTGTTGAGGGCCCGGTTCTTTATCTCCGTGGAGAGCAGGGCCATCTTTTTTGAGGCGGCCCTGGCGGCCCTGGCCTTGGCCTCCAGCTCGGCTATGCCTGCGGTTGTCATCGTCCACCCCCTACTAAACACCTATTCTAGTTTCCCCACCCCTGCCAGTAAAGCCCTGTTATAATGGCGGCATGAAAGGGCGGCTCCTCCTCTTTGACGGCCATGCCATCGCCCACCGGGCCTACCACGCCTTTGAGCGCAGCCCCGAGCGCCTGAGCACCAAGAAGGGCGAGGTGGTGAGCGCCGTCTATGGCTTCGCCCAGATGCTCCTCAAGGCCCTCAACGATTATAAACCTACCCACTATGCCATCGCCTTTGACCTCCCCACCCCCACCTTCCGCCACCTGGCCTATGAGAAGTACAAGGCCCAGCGTCCCCCCGCGCCCGACGAGCTAAGACAGCAGTTTGTCCGCGTGAGACAGCTGGTGGACGCCTTCCGCATCCCCGTCTTTGAGGTGGCGGGCTATGAGGCCGACGATGTCATCGGCACCCTAACCCGCCAGGCAGGGGAAAAGGGCCTGGAAACCATCATCGTCACCGGCGATGCCGACGCCATGCAGCTGGTATCCCCCACCGCGAAGGTCCTCTACCCCCGGCCCAGGGGCAGCTTCGGCGACGCGGTCCTCTTTGACGAGGCGGGGGTGGAGGCGAAATACCAGTTGGCCCCCTCCCATCTGGTTGACCTCAAGGCCCTGGCCGGGGATGTCTCCGACAACATCCCGGGGGTGCTTGGGGTGGGGGAAAAGACCGCCCTCAGGCTCATCCAGCAGTTCGGCAGCCTGGAGGGGGTCTATCAGCACCTGGACGAGGTGGCCCCCCCGAAGCTCCAGGAGACCCTCCGGCAGGGCCGGGAATTGGCCTTCAAGAGCCAGGAGCTGGCCACCATAGTCAGGGATTTGCCTATAGAGCTGGACCTCGAGGCCTGCTCGGTCAGGGCCTATGACCGGGCCCGGGTGGCGGAACTGTTCCGGGAGCTGGAATTCGTCAGGCTTCTTTCCATGCTGCCCCAGATAGTGGGGCCGGAGGCCATGCCCGCCGAGGTGAAGAAGCCCCAGGGCGAATACAGGGTGATAAACACTCTCCCCGCCCTGGAGGAACTGGCAGCCCGGCTGGAGGGGACCGAAACGCTGGCGGTGGACATAGAGGCAACCGGCAAAGAGGAGAGGGCGGCGGAGCTGGTGGGGATATCCCTGTCCTGGCGGCCGGGGGGGGCCTGCTACATCCCCCTGGGCCACCGCCTTCTGGGCCAGCCGGAACAGCTCCCCCTCCCCCTGGTGGCGGGAAAACTCCGCCCTGCCCTGGAGGCCCCGGGCCTGCCCAAGGTGGCCCACAACGGCAAATACGACATGACGGTCCTGGGCAAATACCAGGTGAGGGTGAAGCCCCTGGCCTTTGACACCATGGTGGCCGCCTGGCTCCTGGGGGAAAGGGCCGTTAATCTCAAGGCCCTGGCCTTCTCCCGCCTGGGGGTGGAGATGACACCCATCTCCGCCCTCATAGGCAGCGGGGCCAAGCAGATTTCCATGGCCCAGGTCCCCATGGAGCAGGTGGCCCCCTACGCCTGCGCCGACGCCGACTTCACCCTCCAGCTCAAGGCCGTCCTGGAAGAGCAACTGAAAAAGGAAGGGCTGGAAAAGCTCTTCTATGAGGTGGAGATGCCCCTGGTGCCCCTCCTTCTCAGGATGGAGCAGGCGGGGGTGGCCCTGGACCTCAATCTGATGAGGGAAATCAAGCAGGCCATGGACCAGGAGGTCTTGCGCCTGGAGAAGGAGATATACCGGGTGGTGGGCCACACCTTCAACATCAACTCCACCCAGCAGCTGGGGCAGGTCCTCTTTGAGGAGCTGAAGCTCCCCCACTCCCGCCGGACCAAGACGGGCTATTCCACCGAGGCGGCGGTGTTGGAGGAGCTAAGGGATGTCCATCCCCTTGTCCCCCTTCTCCTGGACTACCGCCAGCTTATCAAGCTCAAGAACACCTACGTGGATGCCCTCCCCGCCCTGGTGAGCCCGGAGACGGGCCGCCTCCACACCAGCTACAACCAGACAGGTACCGTCACCGGACGCCTCTCATCAAGCGAGCCCAACTTGCAGAACATCCCGGTGCGGGGGGAGTGGGGGAGAAAAATCCGCCAGGCCATCATCGCCGGGGACGGCCGTCTCCTCCTGTCAGCGGACTATTCCCAGATAGACCTGAGGGTGCTGGCGCATCTTTCCCAGGACCCCAGCCTGGTGGAGGCCTTCTTGAGGGACGAGGACATCCATACCGCCACCGCCGCCCAGGTCTTCGGCGTGGGGCTAAACGAGGTGACCCCCGATATGCGGCGGGTGGCCAAGACGGTGAACTTCGGGGTCATCTACGGCATGAGCGAGTATGGCCTGGAGCAGGCTACCGAGCTCTCCCGGGAGGAGGCAGCCAAATTCATCGCCGCCTACTTTGAGAAGTATCCCGGGGTCAACGCCTACCTGGAGGAGACAAAGGAGAAGGCCCGCAACCAGGGCTATGTGGAGACCGCCCTGGGACGCAGGCGCTATATCCCGGAGATTAACTCCCCCAACCGCCAGTTGAGGGAGTCGGCGGAGAGGATGGCCATCAACATGCCCGTCCAGGGCACCTCCGCCGACATCATAAAGCTGGCCATGCTCTCCATCCAGAGGGAGATGGACCGCCGGGGCCTCAGGAGCTTCATGACCCTCCAGGTTCACGACGAGCTGGTCTTTGAGGTCTACCCGGAGGAGCTGGAGGAACTCAAGGGCATCGTCAGGGAAATCATGCCCCGGTCCCTGGACCTGCGGGTCCCCCTCAAAGTGGACCTCAAGGTCGGCAAAAACTGGGGGGAGATGGAATGAAAAGGGAGGGGGTAACCGCGGAAGGCTCTGGCCGTTATAGGAGGGTGAAAGGAGTATAGTATGTCCAGGAGACTAATGAGGGCACTGCTCGGATTTCTCTTGGTCTTGCCCCTGGTGGCGGCGATTGGGTGCGCTACTCCCCCGTCGCAACGGGCCCCTCTTCTCCCCCAGGGCTTTGATGTCGCCCTCCTGCCCAATGTGGACATCCAGGGCTACATCTATGTGAACCAGCAAGCCCAGCTTTCTATCTCCGCCACCCTCTCGCCCGGGTTTCCTGCTGGCGTTGGTGTGAACTCGGCCAGTGGGTGGTTCGGGCCGAGTGTAGAAGCCTTCGGGGCTGCTCTTGACATGCGGAGGGAGACCGAGGCGCAGCTTCTGTCCGGGCTGCGGACCCTGGGGGCCTTGCCTTTATGGGCCCTGGCCTCAGGGCGCCGGGTGTTCCTGGCGGCGGGCTCGGGGGTGTGGACGGAGAATCTGAAGGCTGCCCTCTTTACCCAGAGGATGAGCCCCCTGGCCACCAAATATCCTGCCATCTGGGGGGATTTTGCCTACTTTCCCGGCAGTCCCCCGGCCAGACCGGTTGGGGGAGGCTTTTTGAGAATCGACGGCGAACTGGTAGGGTCCCTGGGTCCGGCGCTGGGCTTCCCTGTTGCCACCCTTACCCAGCCCCTCCTGGCCGCAGGTATCAGCTATGCCCCCTTCCTTCTCTACGCCGACGGGCCCATTGAGCTCCCTGAAAGGATTGACGGCGACCTATTCAAGAGGGTGGGCCTGCGGGCCCTGGTGGTCGGTCACTCCGGCTATCCCCCCCTCCTGTTTACCCTGGGGTTCAATTCATTCGTCCAGCAGGCAGGCCTGAGCAGGACCACGGTGAGAGGCATGGACATCTATACCTATCCAGCTCCGGCCCCCGGCATTGAGATGCTCCTGGGGCGTAAGGAGAACCTGCTCTACATCTCCATTGCCCCCACCAGAGAGATGGCGGAGGGGCTCCTTTTGAGCGCCCTGGAGTGAGGCCTGAAGGACCGGGTTGCCCGAACTCCCTGAGGTAGAGACCATCAAGGAGGGCCTGCGCCCTAGGCTGGCAGGCCAGAGAATCACCGCGGTGGAAGTGTTGCGGGCGGGGGCAGTGAAGGCCCCCCATGCCGAGGACTTCTGCCGGGGCCTGGCGGGGAACCGTATTCTGCGGGTGGAGAGGAGGGGCAAATACCTTCTTTTCCCCCTGGAGGATGGCAGGTATCTTATTGTCCACCTCAGAATGACCGGTGTCCTCATCTGGGACGGGGGGGACGTTCCCTATGTCTCAGTCCGGTTCTATCTGGAGGGAGGCCACCGTCTGGTCTTCCAGGACCGCCGCCGGCTGGGGGCCCTCTGGCTGGTGGCAGACACAAACACAGTAGTCGGGGGCCTGGGCCCCGAGCCCCTGGGGCCGGAGTTCACCCTGGAGGCTTTCAGGGAGAGGCTAAGAAAGCGCTCGGCCCCCGTCAAGGCCCTCCTCCTGGACCAGCACTTTCTGGCGGGCCTGGGGAATATGTATGCCGATGAGGCCCTCTTCCAGGCCAGGGTCCACCCCTTGAAAAAGGCCCAAGCTCTCTCCCAGGCCGGGACCGCCGGGCTTCACCGGGCCATAAAAGAAGTCCTCAGCAGAGGCATTGCTTTGAAGGGGGCCAGCGTGGACACCTATCGCCTGCCCGACGGGGGCAAAGGGGGTGCCCATCTAGTCTTCCAGGTGGCCCACCGGCGGGGCCTCCCCTGCCCCGTCTGCTCCACCCTCATCCAGAGAATCTCGCTGAGGGGGCGGGGGGCCTACTTCTGCCCTAGCTGCCAGGGCCTTCCTTAAGCCTTAGCAAGGTCCGGCGGGCCAGCTCCCAGGAGAAGCCCCGCCTCAGGAGATAGGACAGCATCCTCTTCGTGAAGGTCTCCTCGTCCAGGCCCTTGAGGCTCTTGGCCTTTTTTCTGGCGGCGCGGAGAGCTGATTCATCCTCGTCCAGGCCCTGGACAGTCTCCCGGGCCAGCTCCGGGTCTATCCCCTTCCGCAGTAGCTCCTGCTGAATGAGCCTTTTGCTCCTGGGGGAGGCTGTTTCCCGCCCCTCCTTCCAGAAGCGGGCGAAGGCCCCCTCGTCCAGGAGGCCCTTGCCCTTGAGGCGGGCTATGGTCTCCTCCACGGTGTCGGGGGGGAACCCGTGGCGGCCCAGCCTTTCCCGCACCTCCTTCTCGCTGCGGGGACGGTAGGAGAGAAGGCGCAGGGAGAAGTCCCGGGCCTGCTCCACGGTATCCTTCCTGGTGAGGGCCTCGACCTGTTCCGGCGAGAGCTCCTTTCCTACCTCCAGGCCCTGGGCTGCCTCTTTTGCCAGGGCGAAGGCGAAACGGCCGTCAAGGAAAAGGTTAACCCTCTTGCCCCTCTTCTGGGGCCGGATGGCGGTGATGGTGGGCATGGGACCTACTGGTCTGTCTGGGACTCTTCTTTGAGGAGGCTCTGGGGGGTTGAGGAGGTGCGGAGCTTCTTTTCCAGCTCCTGGGCCAGGG
Organism: Chloroflexota bacterium; assembly: GCA_018825785.1. Lineage (NCBI taxonomy): Bacteria > Bacillati > Chloroflexota > Chloroflexota bacterium. The sequence goes on from JAHKAY010000007.1 coordinate 88,881, forward strand.
GGGGGTGCTCGCGGACGAAATCCTTGGCGTTCTCCCGCCCCTGCCCCAGGCGGATATCGCCGTAGGAGTAGAAGGCCCCCTGCTTTTTGATGAGGCCCACCTCCACCCCCAGGTCCAGGATGTCCCCCTCCTTGCTGATGCCCCGGTCAAACATTATGTCAAACTCGGCGGTGCGGAAGGGCGGGGCCACCTTGTTCTTCACCACCTTGGCCCGGACGCGGTTCCCCACCACCTCAGTCCCCACCTTGATGGCCTCCAGCCGCCTCAGGTCAATGCGGACAGAGGCGTAGAACTTCAGAGCCCTCCCCCCGGGGGTTACCTCGGGGTTGCCGAAGAAGACCCCCACCTTTTCCCGGAGTTGGTTGATGAAGATGACTGAGGTGTGGGACCGGGCGATGGCGGCGGAGAGCTTCCTCAAGGCCTGGGACATGAGGCGGGCCTGGAGGCCCACATAGGCGTCGCCCATGTCTCCCTCCAGCTCCACCCGGGGGACCAGGGCGGCCACGCTGTCAATAACGACGACATCCACCGCCCCGCTTCTCACCAGGGCCTCGCATATCTCCAGGGCCTCCTCCCCGGTATCGGGCTGGGAGATGAGGAGCTCATCCACGTTGACCCCGCAGTGGGCGGCATAGGTGGGGTCCAGGGCGTGCTCGGCGTCAATGTAGGCGGCCGTGCCCCCCGCTTTCTGGGCCTCGGCGATGATGTGCTGGGCCAGGGTGGACTTGCCCGAGGCCTCGGGGCCGAAGATTTCGGTGACCCTGCCCCTGGGGATTCCTCTCACGCCCAGGGCCAGGTCCAGGGCCGGGGAGCCGGTGGGGATGACCTCCACGGCCATACTGGCCTGGGCCTCCCCCAGGCGCATGATGGCCCCCCGCCCGAACTGCTTCTCAATCTGGGCCAGGGCCAACTCCAGTGCCTTTTCCTTCTCGTCCTTCTCGGGCTTCACTTTATGTATCATATCACTGACCGGTACCCAATGAAAGGGGCAAATGGCACACTTCAGGCCACGATATCCCGCCTCCGGAAGACGGACAGGGAGAGGGCGAGGCAGATTAGGGCCAGGCCCCAGAATATCCCCAGGCCCCACCAGTCCGGCTGGCCAGTGCGCATGATGGGCTCCGGCGAAAAGTAGTGGAACAGGGAAAACCGGCCCGCCCAAGTGTAGCCCTTCAGGGCAGGGGCGACGAAATTGAGGATGTAGAAGGCCGCAGTGATGGTCCCCGAAAGAAGCAGGGTCCTCCTCGGGTCCAGGGTGAGGCAGGAGAGGAGAAGAGAGTAGCTCCCCACCGCCAGGACGAGGGAAACCCCCTGGAACAGGGCCAGCGCGGTGTTCCCCAGGCTCATCGTTTCATCAAATACGGCCATTCCAGCCAGAAAGCCCAGGAAACTGCCCATGGCGATAATCCCCACCCCCGCCAGGAAGACGGCGAACTTGCTCAGCACCAGGCGGGTGCGGGAGAGGGGCTGGGCCAGGATGAGGTCCATGGTCCCCCGCTCCACCTCCCGGGCTACAATCCCCCCGGCAGCGAAGATGGCGTAGATGACCACGACAGCCGCCCAGCTACTCAGGAACTCCGCCGCCACAAAGGCCTCCAGGGAAAGGCCTATGCCCGAGGGCAGGTCCTGGAGCCCCGCCATGGCCTTAATGCTCTCGGGCATCTTCTCAAACATCTGCTCGTATCCCGCTTCCTTCATGACGGGGTACAGGTAGAAAACAAGCAGGGCATAGAGGCCCATGAGGCCGGACCAGGCCACCAGGCCCCACCGGGCCGCCCTGAGGTGGCTGAGGAAGAGGTGCGGGCTCATCCCGTCTCCTTCTTGTAGAACTTCATGAAGGTGTCCTCCAGGGAGGCCTCCGCGAAGACCATCTCCTCCACCGGCAGGCGGGAAAGCCAGGGCAGGAGCCTGTCTATATGGCCGTGGACCGCCAGCTCCAGGTGTTTCCCCTGGCGGGAGAGGACCTCTACCCCCTCCGTCTCCAGGGCCTGGGCCGGGACCTCCTCCCTGAGCCAGAGCTGGAGCCGGCGGACCTTCTTCAGCTTCAATGCCCCCACTTCCTCCACCGCCGCCAGGTGCCCCTCCCGGACTATGCCCACACGGTCGGCCACCCTTTCCACCTCGGGGAGGATGTGGGAGGAGAGGAAGACGGTCTTACCCCGGCCCTTCTCCTCCATGAGCAGGGTGTAGAACTCCCTCTGCACCAGGGGGTCCAGGCCCAGGGTAGGCTCATCCAGGATGAGGAGGTCCGGGTCATGCCTCAGCGCCTGGATGACCGCCAGCTTCTGCTTCATCCCTCGGGAGTAGCCCCTGATGGGCCGCTTAAGGTCCAGGTCCAGGCACCGGGCCAGGTAATCCTGCCTTTCCCGGAAGTCGCCCCGGTGGAAACGGCCCAGGAGGCCCAGGAGCTCCCCCCCTGTCATCCCCTCGTAGAAGGCCACCTCCCCGGGCACATAGCCGATGCGCTGGCGCGCCTCTATGGAACCGGCCTCCTGGCCCAGGACTTCGGCCCGGCCCCGGGTGGGGTGGAGGAGCCCCAGGAGGAGGCGGATGGCAGTGGTCTTCCCCGCCCCATTGGGCCCCAGGAAGCCGAAGATTTCACCTTTTCGGACCTCCAGGTCCAGATTCTCAATGCCTCTCACCCGGCCGTAGAACTTGGTCAGGCCGGAAGTCATGATAACGGCCATATTTCGTCATACTATACCACATTTTCAGCCTCAGCTTGACCTATCCCAGCCGCCCGGTTTCATAATGGGAGCGGCCAGGGAGAGCCTTGCCCTCCCTGGCGGGGGTTTCAGGGGGCGCCCCCCCTGAAACTCAAATACCCCCCCTCTCCCGGGGGGGGGAGGGGGCCGGGGGGGGAGGGCCTCTTACCCAGATTGGCCTGCCTTGACACTGAAGTCCCTACCCTATAGACTGGGGAACCGCCAGGCAGTTTTTCCCCGGGAGGTGGGTTGAACGACGAGTCGCGGGGGCTGGTGACGGTCTTCACCGGAAACGGGAAAGGCAAGACCTCGGCAGCCCTGGGCATCGCCCTGAGGGCCCTGGGACACGGGCTGAAGGTCCGCATTATCGCCTTTATGAAGGGGGACTTCTCTTACGGGGAAGACAGGGCCCTGGAGAAACTGCCCAACATCAGCCTGGAGCGCTTTGGCCCCCCTCGTTTCTGTGACCCAGAAAATATCAGCGAGGAGGATAGGGCCGAGGCCCAACGGGCCCTCCAGGCCGCCCGGGAGGCCCTCAGCCGGAGGGAGTATGATGTGGTGGTGTTGGACGAGGTGAATGTGGCCACCGCCTGGGGCCTTATCCCTGTAGAGGAGGTGCTGGAGCTGGTGAAGAAAAAGCCCCCCCAGGTGGACCTGGTCCTCACCGGCCGCTATGCCGATGCCCGGCTTATTGACCTGGCCGACATAGTAACCGAGATGGTAGAGGTAAAGCACCCCTTCCGCCAGGGCACAAAAGCCCGGCGGGGGGTTGATTACTAGGCGCATGGGGCTGGAGGAACACCTGGGGGCGGGGGAAACGGTCCTGGGCCGGGCAGGGTGCTTTCATGCCACGGAGAAACGGCTCATCCGCTATGATAAGTGGTTGTTCTATGAGGAGATGCAAGACTTGGTATACGCCCATCTAGCCTCCCTGTCCCTGGTGAAACATCCCAGGGCCATTATCGGCTATGCGGGTGGTGCCCTCCATGGCCTGGGGGTGGCTGGCCTTCTGGCCAGGCTCTTTTTAGAGCTGGTATATCCTCGGGTGGCCCTCCCCTCAGCCCCTTTTATCATAGTCTTACTCCTGGGGGCAGCCCTGTTGGCACTGTGGCTGCTCCTACCCCGCAGGTACTACCAGGTGAGGGCAGTGTGGTTCAGGGAAAAGGATGACTCCCGGTGGCAGATTGGGCGGGTGAAGTCGGCCGATACCCGCCGCCTGGTAGCCCAGGTGCGGGAGCTGTGGCTCAAGGGGAAAGGATAACGGGAAGAGCGGGGAAAAGGCATCCATGGTTTTTGCCATACTAGTTTAGAAAGGAGGCGGGAATTGCAGATTACCCTTAGCGTCATCAAGGCCGATATAGGGGGCTACGTGGGGCATTCCAGCTCCCACCCCGACTGCCTGGCGAGAGCCGGGGAGCTCCTGGAGAAGGCCAAAAAGGCGGGGCTCCTGATAGACTTCCATGTCACCAACTGCGGGGATGACCTGGAGCTCATCATGACCCACCAGCAGGGGGAGACCAGCGAGCGGGTCCACCGGCTTGCCTGGGATGTCTTCATAGAGGCCACCAAGATAGCCCGGCAGCTCAAGCTCCACGGGGCGGGCCAGGACCTCCTCTCCGACGCCTTCTCCGGCAATATCCGGGGTATGGGCCCCGGGGTGGCAGAGATGGCCTTCCAGGAGCGGGAGGCGGAGACCATTATCATCCTTATGGCCGATAAGACCTCCTCCGGTGCCTGGAACCTCCCCCTCTACAAGATGTTCGCCGACCCCTTCAACACCATAGGCCTGGTCATCGCCCCCAATATGCACTCGGGCTTTTCCTTTGAGGTGCTGGACATCAAGGAGCACCAGAAAATCCTCTTCAACGCGCCGGAAGATATCTATGACATGCTGGTGTTCATGGGGGCCCCATCCCGCTTTTGTGTCAAGGCGGTCTACCACCGGGAGACCAAGGAGATTGCGGCCGTCTCCTCCACCGAGAGGCTGGCCCTGATTGCAGGAAGATATGTGGGGAAGGACGACCCGGTGTGCGTGGTGCGCTCCCAGGGCCAGTTCCCCGCCGTGGGGGAGGTGCTGGAGCCTTTTGCTTATCCCTTCTTTGTGGAGGGGTGGATGCGGGGCTCCCACCACGGCCCCTTGATGCCCGTGGCTGTGAGGGAGGCCAACCCCTCCCGTTTTGACGGTCCGCCCAGGGTCACTTCTCTGGGATTCCAGCTGTCCTCGGGCCGGCTGGTGGGCCCCCGGGACATGTTTGATGACCCTGCCTTTGACCAGGCCCGAAAGATGGCCAACGATATGGCCTACCACATGCGCCGACATGGCCCCTTTGAGCCCCACCGCCTACCCCTGGAGGAGATGGAATACACCACCATGCCCCAGGTGATGAAGAAGGTAACCGGGAGGTTCGTCAAGGTCTGAAGCGGCTTCTCATTGGCACCCGCAACCCGGGCAAGCTGGGGGAATACCGCCTCCTCCTGGCCAGTTCTGGCTTTGAGCTCGCCACCCCCCAGGAGCTGGGCCTGGAAGCGGACGAGGCCGAGGGGACCACCAGCCTGGAGGAGAACGCCGTTGCCAAAGCAAAGCTCTATGCCCGGAAGGGCGGCCTCCTCACCCTGGCCGAGGATTCGGGCCTTTTCGTGGATGCCCTGGGCGGGGCGCCGGGGGTGCTTTCGGCCCGCTTCGGGGCCTCGGACCGGGAAAGGATAGACCGGCTGCTGGGGGACCTGAAGGGTATACCCCGGGAGGAAAGGGGTGCCCGTTTTGTCTGCGTCATCGCCCTGGCCGAGCCGGGCAAGCCGTTGGGGGTCTTCCGAGGGGAGGTGGCGGGGGAGATAGCCGGCGGGCCCACGGGTTCCTCCGGTTTTGGCTATGACCCCGTCTTCTTTCTGCGCGGCCTGGGCAAAACCATGGCTGAGCTTTCCCCGGAGGAGAAGAACCGGATAAGCCACCGGGGCCAGGCCGCCCGTAAGGCCCTCATGGTTCTGCGCGGCCTGTTGACAGGGGCCTAGGCCACTTCTAATATTGGCTCATCTCGCTGGGGTAAGGAGGGGAACATGCAGGTTTCAGCGGGCAGGCTTACAGGGATAAAGGTGGTCCTCTGGGTGGGGATGGTCCTGGCGGCGTTCTGGGCTATAGGCAATCTGGTCTTCCCCGAGGCCGTGCACGAGGCCACCGCCCCGGCCGGGGAGCCCTTCACCAGCTCCCTCAATACCGCGAGCCTGGAAATAGGGGCCCTTGCCCTCGCCTGGGCGTTCGCCTTGGCGATGGCCATACGGAGGCCCCTGGAAAACCCGGGGCTCCTCTTGGCCATTATTGCTGCCATGCTCATCATCGGGCTCGTAGGAGTCTACATTGAGGCGTTCGTCTCCGAGCGGCCTACCGCCATTATGTGGGGCACCGACATCGTGTTGCTGGCCCTGGGGGTGGCCCTGCTGTTGCTCCTTCCCCGCGCCAGGAAGGCTTAGCTTCTCCAGGCAAGCCCTGCCGATTTTTGTTAAGATAATAGCAATATGACTGGCCTCTCCGACTCCTTCCAGCGGCCCATTAACTATCTGCGCATCTCCATCACCGACCGCTGTAATCTCAGGTGTTTCTATTGCATGCCCGAGAAGGGCGTGCCCCTCCTCCCCCGGGAACACCTCCTCACCTACGAGGAGATAGCCCGGGTGGTGGGGGCGGCAGTGGGGCTGGGCATCACCAAAGTCCGGCTCACTGGGGGGGAGCCCCTGGCCAGGGCCGGACTGGTGGACATGGTCTCCATGCTCTCCAGGATTGAAGGCCTGGACGACCTCTCCCTCACCACCAACGGACTCCTGCTGGCAGACTTCGCCGCAGCCTTGAAGAGGGCCGGGCTCAAAAGGGTAAATGTCAGCCTGGATACTTTCAACCCCCAGCGCTTCCGCCGCATCACCGGCGGGGAGGGGCTGGAAGCGGTCCTCCAGGGGATTGAGGCGGCAAAAGAGGCGGGGCTGAATCCGGTAAAGGTCAACACTGTGGTCATACCGGGGGTGAACGACGATGAGCTCCTGGCCTTCGGCCAGAGGAGCCTGGAAGGCTGGCATGTCCGCTTTATCGAGCTTATGCCCTTCGGCCAGGCCGGGGGCCTTCCCACCCTTTACGTTTCCCAGATGGTGGCAAGGCTTGAAGAGGCTTTTGGCCCCCTCACCCTCGCCATCAACAGGGGTGGCGGGCCTGCCCGTTATTTCCGCCTCCCCGGGGCCAAAGGCACCATCGGCTTCATCTCCCCCATAAGCCAGCACTTCTGCTTTGCCTGCAACCGCCTCCGCCTCACCGCCGAGGGAAAACTGCGCCCCTGCCTCCTGCAGGAAACCGAGGTGGACCTCAGGGCCCCACTCCGCAACGGGGCCTCCGCGGGGGAACTGGAGGGCATCATCCGGAAGGCGGTGGCCCAGAAGCCTCTCAGACACTGCCTTGAAGAAAAGAAGCCCCAGGACGCCAAGTGCATGGCCCGGCTGGGGGGCTAGGCATGATAGAGGTCTATACCGATGGGGCCTGCCTGGGAAACCCCGGTCCCGGCGGCTGGGCCGCCCTGGTGGTGGACGCAGGCAAGAGGCTTGTCTTTGAGGGCCGGGAAGAGAAGACCACCAACAACCGCATGGAGCTGAGGGCCGCCATCGAGGGCCTGGCCCGCACCGCTCCCGGTTCCCAGGTCGTCCTCTACAGCGATAGCCAGTACCTGGTCTACACCATGACCCGCAACTGGAAGCGCAAAGCCAACCTGGACCTGTGGCAGAGGCTGGACGCCCTGTCCCGGGAGCGCCATGTGAAGTGGGAGTGGCGGCCCGGGGAGGAAGGCCCTGACTTGGCGGAGGCCCACCGCAGGGCCGATGGGATGGCCGGCATTAAAGCTGACCAGCCTGTCCGCATGGTGGATGTAGGGGGCAAGCCGGTAACCCGACGGGAGGCGGTGGCGAAGGCCCTGGTAAAGCTAAGCCCTCAGACCCTGGCCCTCCTCCAGAAGGGCGGACTGCCCAAAGGGGACCCCCTGGCTGCCGCTCAGGTAGCGGGAACCCTTGCCGCCAAGGATGTCCCCCACCTCATCCCCCTCTGCCACCCCCTGCCCATAGATGAGGTAAAAATAGACCTCCGCCTGGACAGCAGTAGCGGGACAGTGGAGATAACGGCCTCGGTGCTGGGGGAGGCCAGGACTGGCTACGAGATGGAGGCCCTGACCGCAGCGGCGCTGGCCGCCCTAACTATCTACGATATGGTCAAGGCCCAGGACCCGGGCCCGACAATAGAGATAAGGCTCGTCAGCAAGAGCGGCGGAAAGAGCGGGACGGTAGTCCTGCCCCAGGAGTTCAGGCCACTTTCTTGATGATGGCCTCCCAGTGCTGGGGCCCTTTCTCCTGGGAGTTCCACTGAAACCGGCCGCTGTGCTCCATCATTAACTGGTAACTCAGGGGACGGGGGTCGTGGTCATTGACCAACAGCAGGCTGTCCCCCGGAGCCAGGCTTTCAAAGATTTCAAGTATCTTGGGACGGCGCTCCCAGGGAGGCATGGACCGCACATCCAGGGTCAGCGTCTTGGTCTTCGCCATAGGAACCTCCTCTGTTGCCAACTATAGCGGGCCCCTCACCAGGCTGATATGACCAAAGTCACAACTCAGCAGGGGCAAGCCCTTGCCCGGTGGGGTGGGGTGGGATATACTGACGAACACGGAATAGGCAAAGAGCTTTATTGGGAGGGCGTGAGATGAGGATTTCCTGTCTTCAGGAGAATCTAAGCCGGGGGCTGGGAGTGGTGGGGAGGGCGGTGCCCACCCGCGCTACCCTGCCCATCACCAGCAATGTCCTCCTGGCCACCGACCAGGGGAGACTCAAGCTAGTGTCCACCAACCTGGAGATTGCCCTCACCTGCTGGATAGGGGCCAAGGTAGAGGAAGAAGGGGCCATCACTATCCCCGCCCGTCTCCTGGAGGCTTTCGTCAACTCCCTCCCTGCGGACAAGGTGGACCTCACTCTCTCCGGCCGCAGCCTCCAGGTGAAATGCGCCCGCTTTGAGGCCCGCATCTCCGGCCTGGACGCCGACGATTTTCCCCCTATCCCCAGGGTCAGCGAGGGGGTGTCCACCAGGGTTGAGGCCCCCGCCCTGCGCCGGGCCATCGCCCAGGTGGTCTTCGCTGCCGCCACCGAGGATACCCGCCCGGTGCTTACGGGGGTGAACGGGGAACTGGAGGGCCAGACCCTGACCCTGGCCGCCGCCGACGGTTTCCGCCTGGCGGTCCACGGGCTGGCACTCCCCTCCCCCGTCCCCGGCCGCACCGTGGCCATCATCCCCTCCCGGGCCCTCGGCGAGCTCTCCCGCCTCCTCTCCGACCAGGAGGAACCGGTGGAGATGGTCCTCAGCCCTCAGAAGGGCCAGGTGCGCTTCACCCTCAAGAACACCGAGATGGTCTCCCAGCTCATCCAGGGGACCTTCCCCAACTACCAGCAGCTCATCCCCCAGAGCTATACCACACGGGCCGTGGTGAACACCGCCGAATTCCTCCGGGCCACCAGGACCGCCTCCATCTTCGCCCGGGACGGGAGCGGCATTGTGCGGGTGGTCGTCACCCCCGGCGGGGAGCTGGGGGTGGGCAAGCTCACCATCTCGGCCCGGGCCGAGGAGATAGGGGAGAATGTGGGGGAGATAGATGCCCAGGTGAGCGGGGAGGGGGGGAAGATAGCCTTCAACAGCAAGTACCTGGGGGACGTCCTGGGCGTGATAGAGACAGAGAAAGTGTCCCTGGACACCACCAGCCCCTCCAGCCCCGGCGTCCTCAAGCCCGTCGGCGCCGAAAACTACATCCACGTCGTCATGCCGATGTTTGTCCAGTGGTGAGTACGTTCGGCTGAAGGTAACCTCTGATATCTACACCTTCCGCACTAGCGGTGACCTTTAGGTCCAGGTAGGTGTAGGCATCTTTCTTGTCCTCATTTGTGCAGTTGTCCAGGTCAGGCGCTATTCTAGCGCATAGCTCTGTTAGCTTGGCTTCGTAGTCGCCCATCTTGGCAATATTCTCTTTGGTCTGAATCAAGGCGGCAAGCCGCGTCTGGTCAGCTTCCTTTTCCTTCTTGGTCTGGTTCATTTCGTCCAGTACTACGTCAGGCGTAAACCCCAGCTTGAATGCCTGCATTAGACGCCGTTCTTGACCGGCATACTGCTTTAGCTTTCTATTGAGACCCTTGATTTCCTGGTCAATCGTGCCACTTGATACCTGGCTCTGTTCCGCTTCGGTATGCTTCCGTATTTCAGCCAGGAGAGTTCCAGGGTGACGCAGGACGCTTTTCACCTTTTCCCATACCGCTCCTTCAAGCCATTCAGCCTGAATATACCGGGCATCGCAAATCTTCTTCCGTGAAGCAGTCGGGTATGTACCGCGACAGTGATAGTAACGGTAGTTGCCCCTGAGACAGCTTCCAACGAGCGGACTACCGCAGTACCCGCAGACGGCAAAACCCGTTAACGGGTATTCGTGCATAGCCTTACCAGGGTGCAGTTCCCTTGACTTAGCCAGGGCAGCTTGCGCCCGTTCGAATAGCTCTTGGCTGATAATGGCAGGCGTAACATCGGGAAGGACGTGCCAGGATTCTTGAGGCGTCTTCTTGTGCTCTTTGCCGGAAGTCTGACCGAAATACGTTGTCCCTGTATAAGCTACATTGCGGACTATCCGGCCTACCGTCCGAGGCTCCCATTTCTTACCGGACTTCGTAGGTATGTTTTCCTCGTTCAAAGCCCGGGCTATCTTGAAACAGCTATCGCCGTCAGCCACCATTTCAAACATGCGCTGGACTATCTTGGCTTCCCGTTCTATCGGTATGCGCTTCTTGTATTCCCCAATCCATTGGTAGCCATATATCCCTATGCCAGTCCCTTGTGGCAGTTTGCCGCTCTTGAGCATAGCCTGCTTACCACGTCCAGTAGCATCCCGCCGCCGTTCAGCGTCTAGTTTAGCCGCATAGCCCTTGATATAGAATACCAGCTTGCCCACTTCGGAATTGTCCACGGTCTCAGTAGCGGCTTCCAGCGCAACGCCGTGCTTTTCTAGTTCCTGCATTAGGATGACGCCATGCACAGGGTCACGGGAGAAGCGGTCAAGGCTATAGACTACAACCGCATCAACCTTGTCCGAGCGTACGAGTTCCCGCAATTCAGCCAGCTTAGGACGTTCAAGAGACAATCCCGACCAGGCTTCGCTTAGTTCATGCCCGACTTCGTACCGCCTAGCTTGGCAATACTTCCGGCAGGCTTCAAGTTGAGTCTGCAGGCTTGTGCCATCCTGTTCTTGGCCCTCGGTACTTACACGGCAGTAGATAGCAGCTTTCATTGTTCACCTACCCTCTAAATAATACCGTTGCCGCCGCTGCTAGGACGACTGCTGCAGCGTTTATCAAGCCAACCCATAGCATCATGCTCTGATTCTTCTTGTCTCGTCTCATCTCATTGTGGCCTGCGGGTTCATATCCAGATTGATAAGGGAAATAGTATTTGCAGCCACGGCTTTCTGTTACCAGTTTCTTCGCCTTCTCCCTTTCCGTTTCTCCACCAAAACCCCCAAGTGACCAGACACGATGGAAGCATCCAACTACAGTCCAGCTTTCTCCATCTTCCGCAAAGTAAATGTAGGAATCACCCGAATGCAAGCTTTGTCTGCTATCAGCATGACACTCTCCAAAATTGCCTTCTAAGGTTGTGACTCCCGCTATATCTGTCCTTCCCCAACGATAACCCAGGAAACCGCAATCAACACATTTTGCTGTTCGTCTGATATGTAATCCTAGTTTGAGCATGGTCTTCTCCTTTCCTACAATTCCGTCTTGCCTTATTCCAGTAGGGAGAACGGCATTTTGGACACTGTTTTGGCTTGCGTGGTATTCGTGGTATCCAGACATGACCGCAACGTGTGCAGGTCAGCTTAGGCAGTTCAATATCGTCATTCATGCTTCTAGTGTATGAGCATACTCATACGGTGTCAATACCCTTTGATGATGGAAAACCGAGTTTTCCCCAGCAGCCCGCCACCAGCGTAGCCGGAGCCACTCCTCTTTGAGGCAGTCTCTGTGCCAGGCGGGGCATTCTTGGCTCGCCCCTTTGGGGCTTGCCTCCTTGTTCGCTACGGCGGACGCGGGAAAGGGAGAGCTTGTCCGCCTTCGCTCTCAAGGCATATTGTTCGACCAGTGTGCGACAACCATGTGCTACACGCTTTTGGCGCCTATCCTGATTGCGGCATCAACCAGGTCGCGGACCGGCTTCTCCATGTTACCGACCGACCCTCGACGTTTTGCCACATCCGCAAGGAACTCATCAGATAGCAGTATGGCCCGCAGGTCCTCTTTGAGCTTGAATATGGCCGTGGCTGTGCCAACCCCCGGACAAATGGCAGCCACGCAGGACACAGCGCACCCCCGAAGCTGTCTCAATAGGTGGTCATAACGAACCTGTCTCGCCTTCATGCGCAAGACGCCGTAGGCTTGGCCGAACAGGCTGAAGCTTTGCTGAAGCAACGCCCAGTAGTCCTTCGACTTCCAGCGTGCCTGGTTGCCCTTCGACCCTTTGTTGCACACCCGCAGCCAGTCACTTGTGCAGTACCTCCATATATCAGGCGCCCGCTGCTTCAAGTCCTCAAAGTTCTCCACGCTCATTTCCTTCAGGAACTTCCTCCGGCATTGAAACTCGAACCGGACCACCGGAGTCTCGCCGTCCCACCCCTGAGCCGTCCATACTTCACGCATCCATTCCTTGTTTGACAGCGTGACTTCGTATGTCTTGTCATAGACCCGCGCCGAAAGGTCGCCAGCGCCGAACTTGTAGCCTGTACCACGCCTCCCGCTCACATACCATTCCACCTTCGCAGGCTCGGAGTATTCGACCTTTGCCCGTGCCCTTGAGACGATTTCGTTCTGAATGTCCACCTTCGGGAAGGGCATAGCTACGTCAATGCACAGGTCAGCCCGTGACACCTTGGCACCCCTAATCACCGCCCATTTCGAGAGCCATTGCCTGAACGTATCGACCGCCCCGTCAATCCCGTTTGCCCACAGGTTTTGACTGCTGAACGTGACATAGACTTCAGGCAGGACCGAACCGCCTTTCGCCTCTTTTGCCACACGTACCGTCACGTCAGCGTTGCGCATGACCCACTCATACCCCTTTGCCCCACGGGGCATCATGCTGAACTCAATCCCGAACCATTCTACCGTGCAGCCCTTGGCGTCAAACAGCTTTTCCCCAGCCTTCGCCTTGGCATCGCCCAACGCCTGGAAGTTGTTCACGTCCACGTAGCTTTGGATTGAGAATCCCATCACCAGGGTGTCCACACCCCAACCCACCACTTTCATCCTAATCCGCGCTACTACTCAGAGCCCCCCTGTTAGTTAGTGAGGGGGGCTTGACGGGCGGCGGCTTCCGCCCGCCGCCCACGCCGACCGTGCCCGTTGATGTTGCGCCGTTGACTTGTTCTGCTACCTTGCCAGCTACGCTGGCTGATTGTGCCCTTCCCAGTAGCCTCGAGAACAGCCTCCTCCCGGCCTCCTCCTGGGCACATGTAGGTGGACGCGTTTCAATCCTGAATCTGACTTCAGGATCCCTTGCGGACCGCCTCTTCCCACTTCCAGACCGCGCCATACTCTCATCATTGCATCCATACCCCTTCAAAGTAACCGTGTGTTTTTTGAACAACAACAAAGAAGCCACCTTGACTGGTGGCTTCTGCACAGTGAAGAGGCGGCTACCTAGCCGAGCGGCTTCTTCCCACGCCTCTCATATCCAACCGCATCGTCGCACGCCCGCACCTTCTTCTGTGTATTCTTCAGATCCAGCGTGTCGTTGCCCTTTTCGGCCTCAGAGTTCAGGAATCCCTCAATGCCGGAGTTCACGACCCTGCATTGATACCAAAGCCTAGCTGCATCTAGAAACTTCCTGTCATGACGCAGAACCATCTTGGCCTTCTTGCCAGCGGCCACCATCCTTCGATGCATTCGGCTCATTGGCTGCTTGTGCAGTACCTCTTCGAAATCGTAAGTCTTGCCCTTGAACTTCCGCACTTTGTAGATTCTGCGTAGCCTATCCAATGTCATCTCACGATGCTCAAACGCCGTGCGATACATTACTGCCAATACCAGCCAAGGAGGATTCGCCGTCGGAATCACTTTGTATTTGCCTTTGGCTACGTCCTGTTCTCTGTTGAATCCCACTAGGATAAATTCAAGGATTAGACCAAACAAATCTGCCGCGTCTCTGTATTCCCCTTCCAGCGACTCCAAAGCCGCCTTCCATTTGCCTTCAACAATTCCCTTCTCGAAGTCCGGCTCGTCTACCAACCTTAGTAAGTCCGTCCAGGGCCTATTCACGTCCCCCTCAAATCCTGACTCCGGAAATCTCACCTTGTCTTTCCATTCTTCCTTTTCTGAATCTGAAACTTCGGACATTAGTGCATCGTAGAAGCTCTTCACGTCGGGTTTCCCCCAAGCATCTAGTATGTCTCGGTAGATCGCGCCAGCCCGCTCCGAGTTGCTACGCACGATTTCCACACAAGCCATAGCATATGCCATGGCCAGAGCCTCGGGGGGCCAACGATGAGCGTCTCCCCCGAACCAAGACGGCTCCTTGTTGTTCTCCATGCCTTGAGCTATTCTAGCATTGACTACGGACATTTTCCCACTCAGCCGTTCTTCTGGCATTCATGCTATAATCCATCAGGTCTTGCATAGGAGGACACATGGCCTACTACCTGGACCTTTTCTCGCCCGAAACGTACAAGGCGTTTTCCGAATCACCACGCGACATTTCTGGCTTTCGTCCAAGGCAACGCGACGCAGCTCGAACAGTCAACATTGGCGACAAGCTAGTCTGTTACGTAACCAGAATATCAAGATGGGTCGGCGTCCTCGAAGTGACGAGCCCTCTTTTTGAGGATTCGACGCCCCGCTTCTACGAACGGGACGACCCATTCGTTATCAGGTTCAAAGTCCGACCGGCGGCATGGTTGCCATACGAACTGGCGATTCCCATCCACGAAGACCGTGTCTGGAATACTCTATCGTTTACTAGGAACTACCCGAAGACAGGTTCACACTGGACCGGATTCTTACGAAGCAGTCTTAGACAACTAAAACAAGAGGATGGGGAGTCCCTTGAGAAGATGCTTCTCCGTCAAGCTGAGGACCACAATCCCACACTTTACCCTTTAACTGAACATGACCGAAACAGACTGCGATATATTAGAATACGCACCCAGGACAACATAGACGTCACCGTGACCATACCGGATGACACAGGGCAACTTCCTTTGCCCGTCGATGAAGAGGCCAGTCGGAAGGAATCTAAGAAGATACAAGCTCTAATTGCAGAAATTGGCGAACGTATGGGCTTTACGATATGGATACCCAAGAGTGACCGCTCTAGGGTGGTTGAGTATTGGAAACCCCAAGAAGGTGTTCTATTAGACAGGCTACCATTCAACTACGACGAAACAACCATTCAGACGATAGAACGAATCGACGTCATATGGCTAAGACGCCGCTCCATAGTCAGGGCATTCGAAGTCGAGCATACAACCTCGATCTTCTCCGGCATTCTCAGAATGGCGGACCTAATGGCGTTGCAGCCTAACCTCGATATCCATGCTCATGTCGTGGCTCCTGTGGAGCGCAAGGACGACGTATTCGAAGAAATACAAAGACCAGTTTTCACGTTACTTGAGAAGGGACCCCTTTCTCGGTCATGCTCTTTCATAAGCTATGATGCTTTGAGAGAACTGGCGAATCAAAAACATCTGGTACATATGACAGACTCCGTTATCGAAGAGTACGCAGAGAAGGCGTCGGAGGAGCTGTAGCCTTCCCCTTGTACGCGTGGAAGGGAAGACATTCCGATATTATTTACAGATACCGTGTGTTATCATTGCCAGGCATCCCATTGCGAGGAGGAGACCGCGACAAGTATGGCTAAGTTTCTGACAACACGACAGACCACATCCGAATTGGAGAGCATCATAACAAACGCTCGCACTGAGTTGGTACTTATCTCTCCATACATAAGAATAGCTGACAATCTCTTCCCAAGCTTGCAACTAGCTGACCGCAAGAAGGTACGCACCACCGTGGTCTATGGGAAACAGGAACTTGACGGCACCGTCCGCAAACAGCTTTCACAGCTTGAACATTTGACGCTCCGTTTCCTTGAAAAGCTGCACGCTAAGTGTTACTACAACGAAACCAAAATGGTAATAACATCGCTCAATCTCTATGATTTCTCTGAAGGCAATTTTGAAATGGGGATACTGGTTGACGCTCAATATGATTCTGAAGTCTATGCCGCTGCAAAAGAGCACGCCCAACTGATTATCAACACATCGCTTGCTCTTAAACCAGAAAGAGCATCGGGCAGACAATTGGCCACACCCGATGTCCCCCTTCTCAAATTGCTGCATTCAGCCCACACTGGCTACTGCATCAGATGTTCCAAGAGCATACCCCTCGATAGAAGTAAACCCTACTGCATAGAATGCTTTCAAGAATGGAACAAGGACCCGAACTACAAAGAGAAGCACTGCCATTATTGTGGTGGACGAACTCAGGTAATATTCGGGTACCCATTTTGCCGGGCCTGTTTTAGGAAAGTCAGCCGCTAGACGCGCAAATCTCCCATTTCACAACACTTCAACCTTTTACGCAAACGTACGCATGGAAGGGCAAACATCCCGATGTTTGTTCAATGGTAAGTGAACCACCTGATGACTGCGTGGACGTAAGTACAATGGGGATGACGCCCTTGATTTCAGTGCTCTCCTGAGTGCTGACAACCTTAATGTCTAGGGCGTCAAGGGCGAGGCGTTTGTCCTGAAGAGTACACTGACCTAGATTCTGTCTTACTCGCTCGCAGTAGTCATTCAGCTTCATCTCAGCCTGGCCCAGCTTGCAGATTCTCTCTCTGGCCTGATTGAGCACTAGGAGACTGGCTTCGTCTGTCTCGCGGTCTTTCTTCACTTGGTTCAACTCGTCTAACAGGTCGTTCTCATCGATTTCCTCATGACGGAAGAGCGTGAGCAGACGCTTCTTGTCGTGGTCATAGCGCTTCAGTTGTCGCCGCAGGTTGGCTATTTCCTTGTCCAGAGCAGTTCCATCGCCTTGAGTAGAGAGATAGAGCCTCTCTGACAGCGGCCTCGAACTTGCTTCTTTCCCAACCCGTAGCCGACTCTTGAATCACAGCCGATGAGATTCATGTACCTCCAAGCCCAACTTAGGGGCATTTGGCAGCATATCGTCCTCCCACTGAACATCTGCCCCGTATCCTTTTAGCTGGTCTTCAGTGCTGAGTCTGATTATCACAAATGCCTTTAGCATCTTTCTTCTGCTCCCGTAGACCGCCAAACACAGGAAACCCTCGCCCGGATAGCTGCTGCCTTCATCTACGCTCCTTCCTTTGCGCTTCAAGCCAGAGGTCAACGGCTTGTCGAACCAGGGCCGTTATCTTGCCACGCCTCTCAAAAGCCTCTCGGCGCAACGCCTCATACTGCTCCGGCATGAGGTAAGTAGACACCCTAACTGTAGGTTGCTTTGCCATCGCCACCTCCACGAGCACTATAGTGCTTCAGTGTCATACTGTCAAGCCCTATTGGAAGGTATAGTGGCTTGTGCGAGCTAACTCAGTCGCAGTCTTTCTTGAAAATGCTCGCTCCGAGGCTTGCGAATTAGCTCAATTAGTGGCATTTCGAGAGGCATTCGCCACCAGCACCAACCGCTCGCAAGTGGGAACTGTATCGAGTGTTCTCTCTTACAGTTTGGTGACATTATCTCCAAGGGCGTTTGCCACCCAGATGTTGGTACCGTCAAAGCAGATGGCGGATGGAGAGGTGCCAGCCCCGTAGGTGCCGACCCAGCCGCCGTCGCTGGCCCTGAGCTTCGTGACATCATTGCTACCGGCGTTCGCCACCCAGATGTTCGTGCCGTCAAAGCAGATGGCGGAGGGAGATGTACCAGCAGCATAGGTGCCCATCAAGGCGCCATCGCTCGCCCTGAGCCTGGTGACGTTATTGTTGCCGTAGTTCGCCACCCAGATGCTGGCGCCGTCAAAGCAGATGGCGGAAGGAGCGATGCCCGCTACGTAGGTGCCGACTAAGGCGCCGTCGCTGGCCCTCAGCTTCGTGACACTATTGCTGCCGTAGTTCGCCACCCAGATGTTCGCGCCGTCAAAGCAGATGGCAGAAGGACCGGTGCCAGTGGAGCGGTTGGCGAGCCAGCCGCCGTTGCTGGCCCTGAGCTTCGTTACGTTGTTGCTGCCACGGTTCGCTACCCAGATGTTGGCGCCGTCAAAGCAGATGGCAGAAGGACCGGTTCCTACGGCGTAGGTGCCGCTCGAGGCGCCGAGCTTCGTGACGCTGTTGCCATCCTTGTTTACGACCCAGATGTTGGCACCATCGAACGAGACAGCAGAAGGACGGCTGCCAGCGGCGTAGGTGCCCGTCCGGGCGCCGTCACTGGCCCTGAGCTGCGTGACATCATTGCTCCAGTTGTTTGCCACCCAGATGCTGGCGCCATCAAAGCAGATAGCAACAGGAGCGGTCCCCACGCCGTAGGAAATGCCCGTCTGGTTCGCTTCATACCAGCGTAGCATGGCAACCTGAAGCGGGCTCATGGCCGGCCCGGGCAGTGCGGGAGGCCCCTGGGGTCCGGCAGGCCCGGTGTCGCCCTTGGGTCCGGCTGGCCCTTGAACGCCGGCAGGTCCCTGCACACCAGCAGGCCCTTGAACGCCAGCAGGCCCAGCGACCCCGGTATCGCCTTTAGGACCAGCAGGTCCGGCAGCCCCGGCGGGCCCTTGTGGGCCAGTAGCACCGGTATCACCCTTGGGTCCGGCAGGCCCTTGAACACCGGCAGGCCCTTGAACACCGGCAGGCCCTTGAATACCGGCAGGCCCGGCGACCCCGATATCGCCTCTAGGACCAGCAGGTCCGGCGGCCCCGGCGGGCCCTTGTGAGCCAGCAGCCCCGGTGTCACCCTTGGGTCCGGCTGGCCCTTGAACGCCGGCAGGCCCGGCGACCCCGGTATCGCCTTTAGGACCAGCAGGTCCGGCAGCCCCGGCAGGCCCTTGAGAGCCGGTAGCACCAGTGTCACCCTTGGGCCCCCCAGCAGGACCAGCGGGTCCAGTGTCACCCTTTGCTCCCGCGGGCCCCTGGGGTCCAGCAGGTCCAACAGGTCCTTGTGCCCCCACGGGGCCCGCCGAGCCCTGGCACGAGGTCAGAAGAGCGACCAACACCAATAGAGAAACCAATGCCGCGGAAAGAGCCAATCGCTTCATTCTCTTGTCCTCCCTGGATGCGATTGTAGTGCCACCCTACAGCCAGGTCAACGGGATATCTGGGGAAATGGGACCTTTGTTGTGCTGGCCCGCCAGATGGGACCTTAACCCTTCACTGGCAGACCATCCTTGTTGCCCCGAAAAAAGGGTGCTGTCCCTGTCGTATCTGAGCCCCCATATCTGAGAGGTGGCAGCGGAAAAAGGTTCCTTTCTATGAGGTAGGCCCAGGCGCCAGTATGCCGGAGGGGTGGACAGCCGTCCCCGGGTCCCCCGGGAACCGCAGTCGCCAGCGCCCGACAGTATGAATTGTGTTTGAATTGCCCCGGGAATGCCAGGGACACCCTTGAAAGGGGAGTGGGCAGGGCCCAGGATGGTCAGGGTTGGCAGCCCAGTCTGAGGGGTTTGCTAGAGGGGGACCGGAGATGCCCACAAGGGTGCTGAATATCGGCAGGGTGTGGGGCCCGACCATCTTGCTACTCTGTTTGGTAGCCGCAGGTATCGGTTTTGACTGGCTTATCGGTTTCAAGTGGTTCGCCGTCGTGACCAGCCTGTTCTTCCTTGCTCTCCTGGTGCTCATCGCCCACGACGTATGGGGCTAGATAGAGGCTGCGCTCTCCAGAGGAAAGGAGGACGACGGCCCAGGGGTTTGAAGCTCAAGAGAATCCCCTCCGCTCCACCCGGTCTTCCGTAGTCGCCCTCTTCATAGCCACATCTCTACCACTTCTTCACACCATCCCCGCCTTGTTTTACCCGTTCATTAACCACGCCGTACCAAAATTCGAGGCGTCATCAGGACAGAGAAAACCGAAGGGGGTAGGAGAAATGGTAGTGGTTGAGATAGAGGATCTCCCAAAGAAGATAACCTGGATTGGTTGCCTTCGTGAGCCGTGTGCGCAGGAGAAAAAAGGGGGACAAGATGACGAGAAGCCAAGCCATGCTTAACCGCATTCTTCTAGCTGTCATCGCCTCGGTTGCCGCCGTATTGTTTGGCCTTTCGGCCCTCGTATACCCGAACTCCCTTGTTGCCATTGGCGTGGCTGCGACCGCATTCTTTGGCGCTCTGGCTATAATTTTCTTCATACCGGCGTCCTCCCCAAACCGGGTGCAGGCACGCAAGGACAAGATTGAGAAGCTTCCAGTGCAAGCAGAGCAGCTAGTTCAACAGGTCAGGGAGATTAAGGAGGCGTTCAGTGGCTGGAGGGCTGTGCCTGGCGCTGAGCGCCTTCGCCACCTGCTGAGGGAACAGAGCCCGGGGGACCGCATGGCGAAGGCAGCAGAGCTGGCCAAAGCCAATAAGCACCGCGAGGCCGTAGAGCACCTGGCGGCCTGCCTGGGACCGGAGCTGGCCGCAGCCGACCGGGCTGCCATCTGCCTCCTGATGGGCAACGCCTACCTGGCAACAAGCCTGCCCGTCCAGGCGGAGGCCGCCTACCGGAA
>JAHKAY010000008.1 GCA_018825785.1 Chloroflexota bacterium
CTGATTAGGGTCAGACACATGTCGGACACTGGCAAGGGAGATGAAGGGGCGATATGCTGGGGTTTCGATGGGTGTTTATGGGGCCATTCTGCCGGGAGCGGCGCGCCTGGCACGGCTCCTGGCAGAGCCCTCTGAGGAAGCCAGTCGCCGATTCAAGGTAGTCCAGTGGTATCAGGAGCATCGGGGCGGGGTCAGGTTGACGGCGCGGCATTTTGGGTTCAGCCCGGATACCGTCAGCCGATGGACGCGGGCCTATGGCAGCGGGGGAATCAGCGCCCTGGAGCCTAAAAGCCGGCGTCCCCGGAGGGTGCGGCGATCTCAAGTGCCTCTGGCCACGGTGCAGCGCATCCAGGCTCTCCGGGAGCAGTATCCTCGCTGGGGGCGGGAGAAGCTCCGGGTACTGCTGGAGCGTGAGGGGATGATGCTGTCGGCCAAGAGCATTGACCGGGTCATGGCACGGCTGAGAGCCAGGGGTGTGCTGCGGGAGCCTCTCCGTCCCCGCAAGCCGGCCCGATGGCACCGGGAGCGCTTGCGGCGGCCCTCAGACCTGGTGGTGGACCGGCCCGGGCGTCTGGTGCAAGTGGACAGCAAGCAGGTCCCTTTAGGGCAGGGACGGGTGGTCTACCAGTTTGGTGCGGTGGACTGCTTCACTCGCAAGCGCGTGGTGGCTCTTTCTCCTCGGCTTGCCAGCCGGGAGGGATCGGCCTTCCTCCAGCGCCTGGTAGCCCAGTTTCCTTTCCGAGTGGAGGCCATTCAGTCCGACGGGGGCAGCGAGTTCTTGAAGGAGTTCGGCCCCACAGTGGAGGAGCTGGAACTCACCCACTACTTCAACCGGCCGAACTACCCCCAGGGCAACGGCCAGGTAGAGCGCAGCTTCCGGACCGACGAAGAGGAGTTCTACCAGGTGGAGGAACTGCCCACAGACCTGGGCGGCCTGGAAGCCGCCCTACTGGCCTGGAATCGCATCTATGAGACCGTGCGCCCTCACCAGGCCCTGGGTTATCTCACTCCCGAACAGTTCTACCAGAACTGGCTCAAATCTCACCCTGGAAAGGAGGAGGCCTTGTCCGATATGTCCTGACCCTGTACAAGGGACTTGACAACTCGACAACACGGTGCTATTATCTTGTTGTAGATGTGGTGACCCAGTATTAAGCTCGTTACACTTTATTTTGATTGAGCAGGGTTACCCAAAGCTGCCGTTTACGCAAACGGCAGCTCTTATTTTATATTGCTCACTGCCTATCTGGTTTATGCGACAGTTTCTCTGACCACCAGAGGTCGCCAATTTGACCCCTAAATTCGTCCAGAAGCTGGTGGATTTCCCGATAGTGCGCTAGGGTACGGATAGATGTGCCCGTGGTGGGGCTAAACTCCACAAGGCGGACTTGCTTGACCATCTCAGTTCGGGATTCGTGCTGGAGCGCGTTAAGGAAGTCACGGGAATGGGTCGACACCAAGATTTGTGGCCTAGGACGACCTGTCTGTTCCGTTGCAAATCGCTTCAAAAGCTGATAGCGTTGCTTCAAGGCAAACAAGTGTACACCGTTCTCGGGTTCTTCGAGGCAAAGCTTTAAATAAGCGGGTGCAGAGTACACTCGCCAGAGCAAGAAGGTGGAAAGAAGTACCCCATCAGATTCTAGCGTGGCTGGTATATCCACCCCTGTTGTGCGGGTTGTTCTATAGAATAAGCCTAGACCCTGCCACCCAGGCCTGAAATTCATGCCAAGGACGTGATCATGTAATTTACTGAGTTCCTTCTCTATCATAGAGAACGTATCCCGGTCGCCCGTCAAAATGTCTTGGAGTGCAAACGCTGTACCGCGTCCTGATTCGTTTACCTCGGGAGGCTCTGTGCCAGCCGCGAGCTTGATGGAGGAGGCAATATCGCTAGCGCTAGGCCTATATCTTCGGGCCCGTCCCAGGCGCTCCCTCAGGTCCTGAATAGGCTTGACATACTGGACAACCACGCTGTCCTGGCTAAGGTGCGGAGAAGCCGTCAAGTATGCTAGAGGGGCCCGAAAAGGCCCTGCCCAAAACCTTTCCTCCTTTGAAGTAGGAAACTTGAAACCCTCTTTTGTGTCAAGCCATTTGCCGTTGAACAAGAACTTTTCTCTTGCGATACTCCAGCCCTCAAGACTTCTGCGCAACTCCAGAGTGTAGTCGGGCTCTTCGCTGTCACTGTCTGCAAACCAGACTTCAAATGTGATAGGTGACCCAGTGTCTCCATTCCAAACGACAGCGTCTAGTCCAGCTCCAGGCTCGACGTAGAAATCTCCTCCCGGTCCACCACGAACAGGATACCAAAGCAGCCTACAGAAGGTGGAAAGCGCTTTAAAAAGGGCAGACTTACCAGAGCTGTTGGGGCCCACGAAGGTAGTCAGAGGTTCTAGGTCCACTGTAACATCTTTCAGGCACAAGAAGTTCCGAACGCGAAATCTTCTGAACATCGTCTCCTCCTTCAGCCCACCGGAATCCTTTTCAACTCTTGGTCAGGGCACACCTAGGCCCCATCGCCATCAGGGGTCATCATAGCCCCCGCCCTTTTGCCCGTCAAGCATATTTGGACCGCCTATTGCCTGGGGAGGATATAGACCTCTTTCAGGGTGGGGACGCCCAGGGGGGTGAGGCGGTAGCCCTTCACCCAGGGCTTGACCAGGTAGTATTCCGAGGAGAACCAGAGGGGGAGGGCGGCAGCATCCTCCACCAGTTTCTGCTCTATCTCCTGATATAGCCTCAGCCGTTGGGCCGGGTCCGGCTCCACCCCGGCCCTCTCCAGGAGTCGGTCTATCTCGGGGTTTGAATACTCGCCGGAGTTCGGCTCGCTCGCGGTGTGGAAGAGGACATCCAGGAAGTTGTGGGGGTCGGGGTAGTCCGCTATCCAGCCTGTGGAATAGAGCTGGTCTTTCTCCTCCGTGAGCCGGTAGAAATAGACCTCGGGGGATAGCTGGCGGACCCTTACTGTAATCCCGAGGTACTGCTTCCAGTCTGTCAGGATGGCCTGGAGATATTTGGGGGTGGGGTTGCCCTCCCCGGCCGTGGTGAGGGTGACGGGGGGGAGCTGGCCTTTATACCTGGAGGCTTGGAGGAGGTCCCGGGCCCGCTGGGGGTCAAAGGGGAAGGGCTCAAGCTGGGGGTTAAAGCCCGGCAGGCCCGGGGGCAAAAAGCCGCCGGCGGGCTGCACGGTGCCCTTGAACAGGTTCTTGATAATCCTCTCCTTGTCCACGGCCAGGGAGAAGGCCTGCCTTACCAGGGGGTCGTCAAAGGGGGGTTCCTGGGCATTGAAGCCGATGTAGTAAAGGCTGAGCTGGGGCTCTGCGCGGAGCTCCTGGTAGAGGGGATTGGCCTCGTCCCTTGCCCTATCTATATCGGCTATAGACACGCCGGCCACATCTATTTCGCCCGTCTCGTAGAGGCTCATGGGCACCCCTCCCCACAGCCGGAAGACCACCTGCTCCAGTGAGGGCGGCCCCAGGTAGAAGGTCGGGTTCCTTTCCAGGACCAGGAGCTGGTCGGGCTGCCACTCTTTGAGCTTGAAGGGGCCGGTGCCATTGGGCTGGCGCCACCATTCTTTGCCCCTCTGGACATTCTCCCTGTCCACCACGAAGGCCACGGGGTAGGTGAGCTTGGCCAGGAAATAGCTCTTGGGGGCATCAATAGTCACCCGCAGGGTGTAGCCGTCCACCTCCTCCACCCCCCTCAGTCCCGTTTCCTTTCCCTGGGCGACCTCATCAGAGCCCACGATATCATCCAGGTAGGTCCGGGCGGTCTGGGATGCTGTGGCCGGACTCAGGGCCCGCTCCCAGGAATAACTGAAGTCCTCGGCTCTTACCTCCCGCCCACTATGGAAATTCACCCCCCGTCGCAGCTTGAAGGTGTAGGTGAGGCCGTCCTGGCTCACCTCCCAGCTCTCGGCGATGTCGGGGACGACCCGGAGGTCGGCGTCCAGGGCCACCAGGCCGCTGAAGACCTGGAGCACATAGATATGGGAGCGCATCTCCTGGCTCTGAGCGGGGTCCAGGGTGACGGGGCCTGCATCGTAGAGGGTGAGGACCTGGCCGGGGGCCTGGGCCGCCGTCGGGACGGCGCGGCGGCAGGCCAGGGCCGGGGACAGAGAAAGAAAGGCCAGGGCCAGGAGCAAAAAAAGAAGTGGAAGGCGGCTTTTTCTAAATATTTCTCTGCCTCCTGAAGACGAGGGCCGGGCCCAGAAGGAGCCCCAGCAGGCTGCCCAGGTCTATATCTGGCCTGGGGCCGGCCTGGCAGGAGACCAGGCCGGGGACGGGGCGGGGCTGGAGCGTTGGTGCAGGAGCAGGGGCTGTGGCAGGGGCCGGCGCTGTGGTGGCTGCCCTCAGGTGTTCCCTCCAGGCCCTGTCCAGGCCTTCCACGTCCAGGCCGTAGACCCCTTTCAGGGCTTCCTCGTAGGCCAGGCCGTCCCTGAAGGCCTGGAGGAAGGCCATCATGCTGTCCCGGCTGCGGCTCTTGAGCAGGAACTCCACCAGGCTGTTGCTTTGAGCATAGGCCAGACGGGCCAGGGAAGGGTCGGCTGGGAAGGCGCTGGCCAGGCTCCTCACTGAGAAGAGGCGGCCCTCCTCCGCGGCGCTGGCGAGGGAGAGGGCCTGTTCTGGCAGGGGCTCCCCTTCCGCATACATGGAGAGGCCCTCGTCAAGCCAGATGGGGAGGTCGCTGTAGGGGCTGTAGGTCACCTGATAGCTCACCTGGTGGGCCAGCTCGTGGGCGATGGCCCTCTTCCCCCAGGCCAGATTGCCCGGCGCGATGCCGATGGCCACGATGCCGTACTCGGGGAAGGCGACCCCACCTTCCCACACCTGGGGGAAGATGCGGGCATCCTGCAGGGCCTGGGTCCCATTATAGATATAGATTGCTACCTCCCTCCCCAGCTCTGCCCCGGTATCCTTGCGGAGCTTCCCCAGGGCCTCCTGGGCAGCCTGGAGGAGCTGGCGGGCAAAGGCCTCGTCCCCCTGATACCAGAAAAGCTTCACCTTGTCCGCCTCCAGCAGTCTCCATCTGAAGCGCTGGTCCTCAAAGGGGAATGAGGCCCTTTCTGTCTGCTGTTTCATCCCCGAGGCATCCTGGACGGTCCAGGAATAGCTCAGGCCCGTCCCTGGGGGAAGGCCTCCCACCTTTCTCATGTCCCAGGTCCAGGAGGCCTCAACCTCTTTGCCCGGGGTGAAGCTGGGGTGGCGCTCCAGCACCTCTTCAAAGGGGCTTATCCGGTCAACCCAGATGGAGAGGACCACCCTGGTTATCTCCGCCGGTGCCCGAGCCCGGAGATGGAAGGTGATGGAGACGGGGAAGTCGGCCTCCACCGTGGGCTCCAGGGCTGCCCCCTGGGCCAGGGCGGGGCCATTGCCCGCCAATAGGAGGAGCAGGAGGCTAAGGAGCAGCCACCTGGGCACGGAGATAGGCCTCAATGAATCCGTCCAGCTCCCCCTCGAGCACCGCCGCCGCGTTGGAGGTCTCAAGGCCGGTGCGGTGGTCCTTCACGAGCTTGTACGGGTGAAGGACATAGCTCCTTATCTGGTTGCCGAACTCTGCCGAGACGTGCTTGCCCTTAAGCCTCTCCATCTCCTCGCGCCGCTTCCCCATTTCCCTCTCCAGGAGGCGGGCGTGCAAGATACGCAACGCGATTTCCCGGTTCTGTAGCTGGGAGCTCTGGCTCTGAATGCTGATGGTGATGCCGGTGGGCTGATGAATAAGGCGCACGGCGGTGCTGGTCTTCTGCACGTTCTGGCCCCCAGGACCGCTTGAGCGAAAGGCCTCCATCCTGACCTCCCCCGGGTTCACCTTGATATCCACATCCTTCTCCGCCTCGGGCAGGACCTCGACCAGGGCAAAGGAGGTGTGGCGGGCGTGGTCGGAGTCAAAGGGGGAGAGGCGCACCAGCCGGTGGACGCCGTGCTCGCTCCGGAGGTAGCCATAGGCATACTCTCCCACTACAGCCACTAGGGCGCTCTTTATGCCCGCCTCTTCCCCCGGGGTGGTTTCCAGCACCTCGGCCTTATAGCCTCGGCGCTCTGCCCAGCGCAAATACATGCGGAGGAGCACCTGGGCCCAGTCCTGGGCTTCGGTCCCCCCGGCCCCGGCGTGGATGGAGAGGAGGGCATTGCGAGAATCATACTCGCCACGGAGGACGAGCTGGAATTCCAGCCCTTTCAGCCTGGCATCGAGGAGGTCCAGCTCCTGGCGGAGCTGAACCTCCAGGGAGGGGTCCCCTAAGGCGATGAGATCCTCCAGGTCCCGGGCCTCCTTTTCCAGCCCCTGCCACCGGGCAACCAGCTCCTTTTCCCGGGCGAGGGAGCGCAGGGTCTCCTGGGCCCGCTCGCGGTCCTGCCAGAAGGCGGGGTCGGCGGTCGCCGTTTCCTGCCGGGCTATCTCTTTTTCTCTTCCGGCGATGTCAAAGATGCACCATGATTTCCGAGATGCTGGCCTTCAGCCTTTCTGCCGCTTCTGTCAGTTCAGCCATGAACCCTCCTAGCTAAGTATGGGAGCCTGTCCTGCTCCTTCTCTTTCTCCTTTAGCTCGCCCGAGGCGGCCATGTGGGCCAGTCTCAGGGGCTCAGGGAGGCGGTGGTGACGGGTGAGGTGGAGGACCCATTCTGTCGCAGCCTCCAGGCAGATGAGGTGGCCCGTAGAGACATAGACGGGGGTGACCCCCTGCCGGGTTCTCACCGCAGCCCCCACCACCTCTCCCCCTTCCCGTAGCTCCGCCCAGTTCCCCCGGGCCTCTCCCAGGGGGCCGTGGTTCCCCAGGAGGAGGGACTTGGCACAGCCAATAACGGGCTTCTCGAGCCATAGCCCCAGGTGGCAGGCGATGCCAAAGCGCCGGGGGTGGGCCAGCCCCTGACCATCGGCCAGCAAGAGGTCGGGCTCCTCCTCCAGCCTTTCCAGGGCAGCCAGGATGAGGGGCAGCTCCCTGAAGGCCAGGAGGCCCGGGATGTAGGGGAAAGGGAGCATTTCCCTTGCCACCTTCAACTCCACCATCTCCAGCTCGGGATAGCTCAGCACCACAGCCGCAGCCCGGGCCTTTCTCTCCTTGTCTGGGGCGGAGATATCCACGCCGGCCACCAGCCGGACCCCGTGAGGTCTTCCTTCCCGGTTGACCCTGGGGGCCAGGTCAAGTTGAAGCCTCATCCCTTCCTGGCGGCCCTGGGGCCAGGGGTGAAGGGGCTCTATCTTCATCGCCTAATTATATTCCCGCCCGGAGGGGGGGACAACCGGGGAAGGGCATTGACAGGGGATTTTCCTTGCCCCATAATAGCTTGTGCTTTATCTAACATGGTAAAAATAAGGCTAAGCAGGACGGGGGCCAAGAACAGGCCCTTTTACCGGATTGTGGTGGCCGATTCCCGAGCCCCCAGGAGCGGTTTTATAGGGGTTGTGGGACATTACGGCCCTCTCATGGACCCTGCCACCATAAAGATTGACCGGGAGGCCGTCCTCGTCTGGCTGAAGAAGGGGGCCCAGCCTACCGACGCTGTGGCCAGGCTGTTGGCCAAGGCGGGGATAGGTCAAGAGTCCGGGGAGGGAAAGTAGATATGGCGACTTCCCAGGTCAGGGGAGTTGAGGACCGCATGAAGGAGCTGGTGGAGTATGTGGCCAGGGCCATCGTGAATGAGCCCGACCAGGTGAGCGTCACCAATGAGACTGGCCCCGACGGCATCGTCCTCCAACTCCAGGTGGCCCCCGATGATAAGGGGAGGGTCATAGGCAAGCAGGGGCGTGTGGCCCAGTCCCTGCGAACCATCCTCCGGGTGATGGCCACCCGGGCGGGCACCAAAGCTAAGCTGGACATCCTCTAGAATCTCCCCAGGGAAGGGCGGAGGCTATGGCCGAACAGGTCCCAAGGGTAGTTGTATCCCGTTTACCGCTCTACTACCGCGTCCTGAGCCTTTTTGAGGAGGAGAAGAAGGCGGTAGTGAGCTCTCAGGCGCTAGGGGCCAGGCTTCAGCTTACGCCCGCCCAGATCAGAAAGGACCTGAGCTATTTTGGCCGCTTTGGCAAGCAGGGGAAGGGATATAACGTCAAGCGTCTCCTCCAGGAGTTGAAGAAGATACTGGGGCTGGACCGGGAGTGGGGGATGGCGGTGGTGGGGGTGGGAAAGTTGGGGCGGGCTCTCCTGGGCTACGGGGCCTTCCCCGCCCAGGGCTTCAGGATAGTGGCCGCCTTTGACAACGACCCCGCCAAGGTGGGGCGGAAGCTGGGCAATGTTACCGTTCAGGAGATTTCCGAGCTACCTTCCACTCTGGCCGGCAAGCGGATTCATATCGGGATTGTGTCAGTGCCCCCGTCGGAGGCCCAGGCGGTTGTCAACCAGCTGATAAGCTATGGTGTGAGGGCCATCCTCAACTATGCCCCGTCCCATACCCAGGTCCCTGACGGCATTCAGCTGCGGGATGTGGACCCGGTCATGGCCCTCCAGGGCATGACCTTCTACCTGAAGAATGCCCAGCGCTAGCCAAGAAAAAGAGGCTCACCCAGAGCCCTGTGCCGATTTGGAATAGTCCCTTTTCAGGTGTCCCCGTCTAGTTAGCAGCCTATCCACAGCCCCTGCCGCATGTTCAAATGCCACATCAGTCACTGCACAGGCCAGGGCTTGTGCAACCAACTGATACCGGGCCTCTGCAAAGTCAGAAGCGCATTAGCGCACATACTCATGGGCTATTGTTGCGTGCCTCAGGACGGCCCTTATCTCCCACTTCAGCTTCTCCAGGCTGAAGGGCTTGGCGATATAGGGGACTTTGGCCTGCGAAAGGAACTCTCTGGTATCGGGGCTCATAGTGTCGCCGGTGATGAAGATGACTCTGCTGGCCAGTGACGGCTTCAACTTGCAGGTCTGCTGATATAGCTCAATACCGCTCATGCCCGGCATCTTTATATCCAGCAGGAGGAGGTGGTAGTCGTCGCCTCGGAGCCTGTCCAGGGCAGCGGCGGCGCCATCTACTGTTTCCACCCGGTACCCTTCGCCCGCCAGCTCCTGGCCCAGTAGCTCTCTTACCAGCGGCTCATCGTCCACCACCAGGACCCTGGCCCCGGGCACCTTCGGAGGCTGGTCGGCAGGCCAGGGCAGGTCTATTGGCTTCTCCCCGGCCACGATGGGCAGTTCCACATTGAAGCTTGTCCCCCTGCCCGGCTCGCTCTCAGCATAGATTCGTCCGCCGTGCTCAGCGATAATACCGTGGCACACACTGAGGCCAAGTCCGGTCCCCTTGCCCACCTCCCGGGTCGTGAAGAAGGGGTCAAATATCTTGCCCATGTTCTCCGGTTGGATGCCGACCCCATCGTCTTGGAAGGTTATCCTGATGGCGCCATGCACCGTCTCCGTCCTGACCACGATGTTGCCGCGGCGGTGGGCATCCCTTATGGCCGTCTCGGCGTTCATGATCATGTTGAGGAACGCCTGCTGGAGCTGGGTGGCGTCGGCCATGGTTCCCGGCAACTCGGGGTCAAGTTGCCTGGTCGCCCTGATATTGTTGGTCTCCATCTCGTAGGCCCGCAGTTCCAGGGTGGTCTCTATGATTTCGTTGATGCTGGTGAAGGTCCGCTCCGCCTTGCGCTGGCGGGCAAAGGTCAGCATCCTGTTCAAGATGGAGGCCGCCCGTTGCGCCCCCCGGTGGATAATCTCTACGTCTTTCCTGATGGCCTCGGGGAGGTCCTTCCTCATCAGGATCTCCGAGAAACCGAGAACGCCGGTCAGGGGGTTGTTCACCTCGTGGGCGATGCCCGCTGCCATCCCGCCGATGGAGGCAAGATGGCTGGCCAGCTTGGCCTTCTCCTCCAGAAGTTTTTTCTCCGCTTCTGCCTTCTTGAGCTCACTGATGTCCCGGAAGAGGCCTAAGATAAGGTGCCGGCCGCGCATGCTCAACGTCGAAGCGCTGATTGACACCGGAACGACTGTCCCGTCCTTTCTGATAACCTCAGCGTCAAAGTCCGTGGTCTGCCCTTGCTGAATATGTGCAGCAAATTTCTGTCTGTATTTATCGGCTTGGCCCGGGGGGTGAAGTGCCGACTGGTACATGCCTACGATTTCTTCACGGCTTCTTCCGAGCATGGCAGTCGCTTGCTGGTTTGTTTCTAGAATCAGTCCTGTCTCGCAATCAGCGAGAAACGCGGCGTCATTGAGGTTATCAAAGAGATGGCGGTATTTTCTCTCCGACTCTCGCAGTTCTTCTTCTGCCCGCTTGCGCTCGGTGATGTCCCTGGACACGCCCAGAATACCAACAGGCTTACCCTCCTGGTTGCGCAGGACGGTGACCTTCCTCTCCACCCAGACAGAAGAGCCGTCCTTGCGCTTCAACTCAGCCTCCAAAATCCGCGCCCGCCCAAAGCTTTTCGGCTCCCCATCCTCTGGGGCCAGCTCCTCCGCAAGGGCCTCCATGGTGAGTTTGAAAGAAGCCGGAGGCATGATTTCCTCCATCCTCTTGCCCAGGAGTTCCTCCACGGCGTAGCCCAGCAAGGGGGTCACGGAGGGTGTCACAAAGGTGAACCGCAGGCCCATGTCCACCGTCCAGATGACATCGGCCACGTTCTCGGCAAGGAGGCGGTAGCGCCTCTCGCTCTCCCGCAGGGCCTGCTCCATCCGCTTGCGTTTGTGTAGAGTCTGCTGCAGATAGACAAGGGCAAACAACAAAGGCACAATTAGGCCCCGTTCCAAAATTCCGTGGCTCGTTGGGGGCAGGATACCTTTTGCCAGAGAACCCTCATGGAAGACAAAGGCATGGATGACCGAATCAATGACCCAAAAGAGTGCCGCCAGCCCGATTGGCATTAAGAGAGTTCTCGCCCACTCCTCGGCTGCCTGCCCAAGTCTCTGCCACGCCGCCTTGCGTCCGGTGTCCCTTTCGTTGCCAGGGGCATCCCTGGCGACAAGTGCCCTGTCCATCTTGACACTGCTGTCGGTGTTTTTCCCGTCTGAAGGCGTGTTCAACACCCTTGGCACTCCACTGCCTGCAAGTGTAGAGCAGCCAGGGGCAAGAAGTCTCTAGTGAAAAGGTGTTCTTTCCGCACCCGTTCTTCCCCTGGCCTAAGGTACTATACGCGGTTACTGAGGGGCCTTGGTCAGGTAAGGAATGGACAGGGGGCGAGTAACAAGCTCGTGGGGGCCCGGGGAAAGCGCCGGACCTATCCCGCGGTGGGGGCCGCAGAGACGGGCTGGTGCTTGGCCAGGGCCTTTTTGAGGTACTGCCCGGTGTGGGAGTCCTCCACCTTGGTTAGCTTCTCCGGGGTGCCGGTGGCGACGACCCAGCCCCCCAGGTCCCCGGCCCCGGGGCCCAGGTCTATTATCCAGTCGGCGTTCTTGATGACATCCAGGTGGTGCTCAATCACCACCACGGTGTTCCCCGCGTCCACCAGGCGCTGGAGGACGGAGAGTAGGGCGGCCACATCGTGGAAGGAGAGGCCGGTGGTGGGCTCGTCCAGGATGTAGAGGGTGCGGCCGGTGGCCCGGCGGGAGAGCTCCGTGGCCAGCTTTACCCTCTGGGCCTCCCCTCCGGAGAGGGTGGTGGCAGGCTGGCCCAGGCGGATATAGCCCAGCCCCACATCCCTGAGGGTCTCCAGCTTGGTCCTTAACCGGGGGAAGTTCTTGAAGAACTCCAGGGCCTCCTCCACTGACATCGCCAGGACCTCGGCGATGCTCTTGCCCTTGAACTTCACCTCCAGGGCCTCGCGGTTATAGCGCTGGCCGTGGCACACCTCGCAGGGGACGGTGACATCGGGGAGGAACTGCATCTCCACCAGGATATACCCCTCCCCCCGGCACGCCTCACACCGGCCCCCCTTCACGTTGAAGGAGAAGCGCCCCGGGCCGTAGCCCCGCATCCGGGCCTCGGGGAGGCTGGCAAAGAGCTCCCGGATGGGGGTGAAGGTCCCGGTATAGGTGGCGGGGTTGGAGCGGGGGGTGCGCCCGATGGGGGACTGGTCAATGCTTACCACCTTGTCTATGTGCTCCAGCCCCTCTACGCCCCGGCATTCCCCCGGCTTCTCCCTGGACCCGTAGAAGTGCTGGGCCAGCTTCTTGTAGAGGATTTCGGATATGAGGGAGGACTTCCCTGAGCCGGAGACCCCGGTGATGGCCACGAACATGCCCAGGGGGATGGCCACATCAATGTCCTTCAGGTTGTTTTCCCTGGCCCCCCTGATTGCCAGGGAACGGCCGTTGCCCCGGCGGCGCCCGGGTGGGAGGGGTATCTCCCTGACCCCCGAGAGATACTGCCCGGTGATGGAGCGGGGGCATTTGATGATGTCCTCCATCTTTCCAGCACAGACCACCTCGCCGCCGTGTTCCCCCGCCCCGGGGCCCAGGTCTACTATCCAGTCGGCGGCCCGCATCATGGCCTCGTCATGCTCCACGATGATGACGGTGTTCCCCAGGTCCCGGAGGTGCTTCAGGGTCTCAATGAGGCGGTGGCCGTCGGCCGGGTGAAGGCCCACCGTAGGCTCGTCGCAGATATAGAGGACTCCCATAAGCCCGCTGCCTATCTGGGTGGCCAGGCGGATGCGCTGGGCCTCCCCGCCGGAGAGGGTGGAGGAGGGCCGGTCCAGGGTGATATATTCCAGCCCCACGTCCTTCAGGAAGCCCAGGCGGGCCCTTATCTCTTTCAGCACCTGGCGGGCGATGAGCATCTCCCGGGGATTGAGCATGGGAGGCTTATCCCCGTCCGCGGAGAGCTCCACTGCCCACTCCAGGGCCTGGCTTACTGGCATGGCGGTGGTATCCACGATGTTCTTGCCGTAGATGGTGACCGCCAGGGACTCGGGTTTGAGGCGTTTGCCCTGGCAGGCGGGGCAGGGGCTGGAGGTCATATACTTCTCAATCTCTACCTTTGCCAGCTCGGATTCACTGCTGCGGTAGCGTCTCTCCAGGTAGCGGATGACCCCTTCAAAGCCGGTGGAATACTCCCGGATGCGCCCGTAGCGGCTGCGGTAGCGCACCCGCCCCCCCCCTTCCCCATAGAGGAGCAAGTCCAGGTGCTCCTTTTTCAGGTCCCTGACCGGGGTATTCAGGGAGAAGCCGTGGTTACTGGCCAGGTCCTCCAGTTGGTAGGACATCCAGGAGTGGTTCCACACCCAGCAGCGGATGGCCCCCTCGGGGAGGGTGAGGTCCCTGTTGGGGATGAGGAGGTCAGGGTCAATCTCCAGCTTGTTCCCCAGGCCGGTGCATTCAGGGCAGGCCCCGTGGGGGGAGTTGAAGCTGAACGTCCGGGGTTCAATCTCCCCCAGGCTTATCCCGCAGAGGATACAGGCGAAGTGCTCGGAGAAGAGGTGCTCCTCCCCCTCCTCGGTGGCCACCAGCACCACCCCCATCCCCAGCTTCAGGGCCGTCTCTATGGAATCGGCGATGCGGGCCGGCTCGCCCTCCCCCACCACCAGCCTGTCCACCACCGCCTCAATGGAGTGTTTCTTGTTCTTGTCCAGGGTGGGGGCCTCCTCCAGGGGATAGACCCGCCTGTCCACCCTGGCCCGGGAGTAGCCCTGCTTTCTCAGGTCCTCAAATACCGCCAGGTGCTCGCCCTTCCGGTCCCGGATAACGGGGGCCAGGACCATGAGCCTTTTCCTCTGGGGGAACTGCTGGATGGCGTCCACCATCTGCTGGACTGTCTGGCGGGCAATCTCCCGGCCGCAGTTGGGGCAGTGGGGCCGGCCTACCCGGGCGAAGAGAAGCCGGAGATAGTCATAGACCTCTGTCTGGGTGCCCACCGTGGAGCGGGGGTTGCGGGAGGGCCCCTTCTGGTCAATGGATATGGCCGGGGAGAGGCCCTCAATATAGTCCACATCGGGCTTCTCCATCTGGCCCAGGAACTGGCGGGCGTAGGCGGAGAGGGACTCTACATACCGCCGCTGGCCTTCGGCATAGAT
This sequence comes from Chloroflexota bacterium, assembly GCA_018825785.1. NCBI lineage: Bacteria > Bacillati > Chloroflexota > Chloroflexota bacterium. The sequence goes on from JAHKAY010000008.1 coordinate 13,872, forward strand.
GGTGTCAAAGGCCAAAGAGGACTTCCCGGAGCCGGAGACCCCGGTGATGACCACCAGCTTGTCCCGGGGGATGACCACGTCTATGTTCTTCAGGTTGTGCTCCCGGGCCCCCCGGACAACTATCGTATCCTGCGTCATCTTAACTAATCATTCTAGCACGCAGGGGGGATGGGGGCCAAAGGCCAGGCGTGGTATAATAGTGAAACGAGTGAAACGGAGGATATCTCAGGGCTGGACACAATAGACAGGGCCAGGAAAGCGGTAGAGGCGGCCTCGGATAAGCAGGCCAGCGATATTGTCCTGCTGGACATCCGGGGCCTCTGCGCTTTTGCCGACTATTTTGTGCTCTGCAGCGGGGAGAGCGAGCGCCAACTGGAGGCCATCCGGGAAGGGATAGAGGCCGCCCTGGGCAAGGAGGGGAGCCCCCTGCTCCACCGGGAGGGGGATGCGGCCTCGGGGTGGTTGCTCCTGGACTATGGGGACCTAATCATCCACATATTCTCAGCTCAGCAGCGGGGGTTCTACCATCTGGACGAAGTCTGGGCCCAGGCCGTCCCCCTGCTGCGGGTCCAGTAGCTAGTCTTTCTTTATCTCCTTTGCGGGGTCGTCGGCGCTGACGGTGACGGCGTCGGCGGAGAAGTCGGTGCACTTGCCGCAGCCGCGCCAGCCGCCTTTCTTGTCGCTCATCATCCCGGAGTAGAGAGTGACCTCCTTGCCCTTGATTGCGGCGAACTTCCCCGTGGACACTTTCCCCGTCGCCTTCTCAACCACTTTGACAGCCATAGTCCCTCCTTTGAGCCGTATTTATTCTATTATCCAGCGGTCGATTTCCCTGGGATAGTTCAGGAGCTCTTTTTCTTCAAAGAAGATGGGCATCTCTCTTGCGGCGCTCTCGGGGGAGTCGGAGCCGTGGACCAGGTTTCTGCCCAGCTCCAGCCCCAGGTCCCCCCGGATGGTGCCGGGGCTGGCACGGGTGGGGTCGGTCTCCCCCATGGTCTGCCGGACCACCCCGATGGCCCGGGGGCCCTCCAGGACGGCGGCGATGATAGGCCCCGAGGTCATATATTCCACCAGGCCGGGGTAGAAGGGCTTCCCCCGGTGGACGGCGTAGAGCCTCTCTGCCAGGGGGCGGTCCATCCACAGCATCCTGAGGCCGATGAGCCTCAGCCCCCGCTTTTCCAGACGGGCGAGGACTTCCCCCACGAGGCCCCTCTGCACCCCGTCGGGCTTTACCAGAAGAAGGGTCCTTTCCACGCTATGCCTCCTCATATTTGCCCAGAATATAGAACAGGGCCTGGCCTTCGGCCACTATCTCCCCCGCGCCGTTGGTGATTATGCCCTGGGCCTGGATGGCCCTGGGGCGCTGTTTCAGCACCCGGCCCCTTATCTGGAGGGGCTCCCCCGGGCGGGCGGGGCGGCGGAAGCGGACTTCCATCTTGCCTGTTACTGATTTGAGCCCCCGGAGGAAGGGGAGATAGACCATGACCTCATCCAGGAGAGCGCAGAGGACCCCGCCGTGGACCATCTCGGTGAAGCCGCTGTGGTAGGGCCCGGGGGTAAAGCTGGCCAGGGTCTCCCCGTTCTCCTGGCGGACCTCTAGCTTGAAACCTATGGGGTTTTCCGGTCCACAGCCGTAGCAGAGGGGGAAGCCGCTGGTGCTACCCGCCATGAAGCTCCTCCTTGCGCTGGGTTATGGGTGGATGGCGCAGATAGATGGGCTGGAGGCTGGCGGCGGCGTCGGGGCCTCTTTCCTGGAGCCTCTGCCAGCCAAGCTCGGCCAGAAAGGCCGGCCGTCTCCTGCGGGCAGAGGGGGAAGGGATGACGGCCTCTCCCTCCCAGGCCCCCAGGTGGTCCAGAAACCGGGAGGGTATCTCCCCGCAGAAGAGGACCTTCTTGGGCAGGCGAGAGAGGAGCTGCCGTGGGGATATGAGCTGGTCCTCCCAGAGCCTCTCCCAGCCGCCCGGACCCTCCCGGAAGAGGGCTACCGCCAGCTCCTCCCGGCCTGCCCCCTGGACCGGGCACAGTGGCAAGCAAGCCGAGCGGAAGGGGAAGGCCTCAACCTCCAGGGTGCTCACCCCCACCAGGGGTGCCTTCAGGGCCAGGGCCAGGCCTTTGGCCGCCGCCAGGCCCACCCGGAGGCCGTTGAAGCTCCCCGGGCCCAGGGCGACAAAGATGGCCCTTACCTCTTCCAGCCCCACCCCACCCCTTTCCATGAGGGCCTCCAGGGCGGGGAATAGCTGGCGGGAGTGGTCCTGGCCCGCCAGCCAGCTCATTTCCGCCAGCACCTCCCCATCCCTGGAGAGGGCCAGGCCCGAGACATCGGTGGAGGTATCTAGGGCCAGCTCCATCCCTTAAAGGCCTCCACTCTTTCTTCGTATTTTTTCCCCCGGGGCTCAAACCGGAGACGCCTCTGGTTCTCGGAGAGGAAGTCCAGGGACAGGGAGATGAGCAGGTATTCCGGGGGCCAGAGCTCTTGACCCCTCTCCGCCCACTCCACCGCGGTTATCCCCTGCGCCGAGAGGTATTCTTCCAGCCCCAGCTCAAGCACCTCCTTTTCGTCCAGGCGGTAGAAGTCCAGGTGATAGAGGGGCAGGCGGCCCTGATAGATGCGGACGATGACAAAGGAGGGGCTGAGGGTGTATTCCTTGATGCCCAGGCCCTGGGCCAGGCCCTGGACGAGGCAGGTCTTGCCCATCCCCAGCCCCCCCATCAGGAGGAGGATATCTCCCGCCTTTGCCAGTTCCCCCAGCTTCCGCCCCAGGGCCTGGGTCTCCTCAGGGCTGTGGCTTATTATTTCCAGGGGCAAAGTGCTCCCAGCCGGCCTTTCTCAAGGGGAGGGGCCGGCCCTCCCGGTCCACCACCTGCACCGACTTCCCCTCTATCATTTCCCCCAGGACGGTGATGTCCAGGCTTTCTCTTACCCTTTCCATCAGGGGAGGGGGGCAGGTGAAGAGGAGCTCATAGTCCTCCCCGCCGCCCAGGGCCAGCTCCCGGGCCTCGGCCCCGAAGGCCTGGTGGAGGAGGGGGTGGATGGGGACCCGGTCTGCCACCACTCTGGCCCCTACCCCGCTCATCTGGCAGAGGTGGCCCAGGTCGGCGATGAGGCCATCGCTGATGTCAATGGCCGCCCTCACCCCCAGACGGAGGAGCTCCTGCCCCTCCTTCACCCGTGGGGAGGGCCTCAGGTGGGCCCTTCGGAGATAGGCCTCCGCCTCTTTGTTGAACTTCAGTCCCTGTTTCAGCATCCGCAGGCCTCCCGCCGCCCCCCCCAGATGGCCGGTGACCCCTATCAGGTCCCCCGCCCGAGAGGCCGAGCGGCTCAGATAGGCCTCCCCCTGGAGGGAGCCCAGAAGGCTGACATTTATGGCTATCAGGGGGGCAGTGTGCAGGTCGCCCCCGGCGATGCTCACCTGGTAGGCCCTTGCGACCTCCAGGAGGCCATCATAGACGGCCAGGACCCAGTCAACCTCGCAGGTGGGGGGAAGGGATAGGGAGACCAGGGCGTAGCGGGGCACCCCGCCCATGGCGGCAATATCGGAGATGTTGACCGCCAGGGCCTTCCAGCCCAGGTCCTGGGGGGAGGCCGTCGCCAGGTTGAAGTGGGTGCCCTCCACCAGGCTATCGGTGGTGGCCAGCTCCAGGGCCGAGCCACGGAGCACCGCCGCATCATCCCCGATGCCCAGAAGCACCCCCTGCCCCCCCGGCACCAGGGCCTGAAGGCGCTTCAGCAGCCCGAACTCCCCCAGCTCCGAGACCTTCATTTCGGGGGAAATTATATCATACCGACCTCTACCGAAAGGGTGGTCTTTCTGGTAAAGTTCTCGGGTATGGCCATTGCTATTCTGGCGGACATCCACGGCAACCTGGAGGCCCTGGAGGCGGTGCTAAAGGATATAGAGGTGAAGGGAGGGGTGGAGGGGGTCTGGTGCCTGGGGGATATCGTGGGCTACGGGCCGGACCCTCACCTCTGCCTGGAGAGGCTGAGGGGGCTGAACCCTGTGTGCGTGGCCGGCAACCACGACTGGGCTGCCATAGGGCAGATGGATCTGGCCACCTTCAACCCCCATGCCGCCGCCGCCGCCCGCTGGACAGCCGCCCAGCTCACCCCGGAGGACACGGAATACCTCCGGGGCTTCCTAACCATCCAGACAGCCGAACCCTTCACCCTGGTCCACGGCAGCCCCCGGGAGCCTGTCTGGGAGTATATCCTGGGGCCTGAGGAGGCGAGGGAGAACTTCTCCTGTTTCTCCACCCCCTTCTGCCTGGTGGGCCACTCTCACATCCCCATGGTTTTCGGGGAGAATGGGAAGGCGCGGTCCCTTCCGGAGAGGCTTCCTCTGGGCAAGGAGAGGCTCATCCTCAACCCCGGTGCGGTGGGCCAGCCTAGAGACGGGGACCCCCGCGCCAGCTACGCTATCTACGACGGGGCAGGGGTGATGTCCCATTTCCGGGTCACCTACGATTTCCCCACCACCCAGAAGAAGATGGCCGAGAAGGGCCTGCCTCCCGCTCTGGCCTACCGCCTCAGGTTCGGCTGGTAGTTAAATAGGGGGAGCAAAGGGGGGATAAAAAAGCGAAGTCGGCGGAGAACCATGGACTCTCAACCGACCTCGACTATCAGAATACCACAAAAGGGCTGCTTTGTCAAGTCCCTTGTAATGGTTCACGACTTTTGGTACAGGGCGATGGCCTCCTTTGGTCTTTGCATATTAAGCCCCATATGGGGCCGCTCAGTGTTGTAGACGTGGAGGTAATGCTGGAACCACCGGTTCAGTTCATTGATATCCTCTGGCTC
>JAHKAY010000009.1 GCA_018825785.1 Chloroflexota bacterium
CACGCCGTGTCGGCCTCCCGCGAAGCCCCACTGGCTTTGCCTGCCGCCACGGCTAGTGCAGACTTTCCGTCCTCGCCCCGGGCCGCGGCGTGCCTCTTGAGAGCCGCCAGCCTCAGCCTCAAGCGCCTGGCACGTGCCCGGGCAGTCGACGCTGGGCCGCCAGTCGGCTCGTGCTCTTGCGGCATCCCCATATGGGAAAAAGGTTCCTTATTCAAGTGAGCCCTCCAGATAGTGAACGCCGGATATGCCGTCGCACCACCCCTTTTTTGGCGGTCCCGGCTCCCCTTTGGCCGGCCCAGACGCTTGCCCTGGGCCACCGCCCTCCGCAGGCCAACCCGGGTCCGTTCACTGCGTCTTTCCCTCTCCCGCCGGGCTATGTCGGCCAGCAGGGAGATGATGGACTCCTAGAAGGGCAGTCGGGGGTCTAGGTACGGCTCCTGGTGGGAGTAAACCTTGACCCCCAGAGCATTCAGACGATGGATGTAAAGCAGGGTGGGGAGCGGCCCCTCCCTGGTGAGCCGGTCGAGGCTCCATATCGCCACGATGCCAAACTTGTGCCTTCCAGCATCTTCAAAGAGGTCGTCGAGGCGCTCCCGCCGCCGGGCACGAGAGGCGAAGTCCACATATTCCGCCACAACCGCATAGCCCTGCCCCTCAGCCCACCGCCGCAGCTCAAGAACCTGGTTCGCTGGCTCCTGGTCATCGGTCGACACCCTGGCGTAGATGGCCGCCTTCACCGGGGCAGCTTCCCTTGATGGACGGCCAGCCTCCGGGAGATGGTCCTCGGGCTGACCTCTACACCCCGCCCCCTCAGAACCCCAGCAATCGCCCGGATGCCTAGCCCTTCCTGGGATAGTCGGCATATCTCCTGGTCAACACCTGGCGTCGTGGCTGAAAGACGGCCTTCCCTGCAGACGTGGCGTCTCACACCACTCTTGGGGCCACAGGGGTTTTTGGCACGCTTGAGACCCCCTTCCTCAGCCTGATTCTTGACAACCCCGAGGCCGGACAAGGTGTTCAGCCATCTCGTCTCGAGACGATCAGTCAGTACCGGATAGGCGGACCAGGACAGGACCTCCCCGGGCCTCAGTTCCCGTGGCACCAGGACCAGGATAGGGAGACGGCCATGTGCCTGGTAAAAGCTAGCGACACCTTTCTCCAAGACTACGTCAACGCCGCAGGGGGCACCTAGTGGCTTCCTGCCGGCCATGATGGCGAAGGAGACCAGCTTATTCAGCTTCATCCCTCTCCGCAAGATGGCACGGGGCCGTAGGAGAAGGTCCTCACCCTGCATAGTGGGCACCATGTGGTCTCGCCACCCTTGCAGGCCTTTGGGACTGGGTGGTGGGGACAGAGGGGGCCCCCGAGCCTAACCCTCTCCAGGAGAACGGGGCTCCTGAAGAAGGTCATCCTACCGCAGCCCGCGCAGTGGGCGTAGTAGCCCTTGCCTGTCTCCTGGACAGGGGGCTCCGGCCCCGCAGGGGCAAGGGAGACTCAGACCTGATGCAGACCTCTTCAATCGATTTCCGCCTATTAGTCCATCAAACCATCAATCCATCTATCAGGCGACCTCTACTTGCCTAAGCCTTGGAGGACAACCTTGATTTTCTCCTCAAGGCTGGCACTCTGGGAGAACTGTGCCTGGGCCAGGGCCTGCTCTGCCTGCTTCCTCGGGATGCCCAAGCTGGCCAGGGCCAGCACTACGTCGCGAGCATCCCCCCCATTGCCCCCACCGGCCTGTGCGAGAATGGGAAGAACTTGGCCTGCTGCCTGGGATAGGACCTTCGCCTTCTCCAGAACCTGGAGCGCGCTTGGGTCGAGGAGCCTCTGCAGGCCCACCTTCTTCTCGGCCAGCGCCCAGAGGAAGCCTAGGAAAGCATCGGGCACCCTCCACTCCCTCCCCATGAAGTCGTAGACCGTCTCCCCCTCCCCCTTCTCCACCAGATGGGCCCCCCTGCCTCCAACTCCCCGTTCTTTAATGCCTTGGGCAGGGAGTCCAGGAGTGCCAGAGGGAAGTCAAAGTAGTCTGCATTTTCGGCTAGCGACCACCAGCACCCCACCCCTTCTTGCCAAGACGCCACCACGTAGATCTCTATGTCAACGGACAGGTGAGGAACAGTCTTCAGTGCCACCCTGAAGCGGGGGACCCCCAATACCCAGTGGCGGCTGGGGTGGGTCAGGAGCCGCTCTTCCGCAACTAGCCTGTCTATAGACTTCGACGTCCGCTGCCGCAGGGCTAGCTTCTGCAGTAGCGCCGGATAGGCGCACCAGGTACACATCCTGGGGTTCACGTCCTTTGCCAGGCCTGCTAGGACGGTTCCGATGGCCTCGGTGTAGCTTCCCGTGGGCGCGGTCCACTCAGCCAATGTATCGCTCCACACGAGCCCCTATCTCTTTCTGTAGCTTCTCTAGGTGGACCTCGTGGAGCCTGTGGGTCAGGGCCGCTACTTCGTCAGCGCTCATATCTTTGACCTCCTTGTCCACCAACACCTCCCAGCGGCGGACGGTCGACCGAAGGGTCTCTACCTGGCGGCGATACTCCACGATGGCTTTCTGCCACCCCTCCTTCTCTCTTCTCAGGGAGGCATTCTCCTGGGCTAGTGCCTTGTTTTGGCCACGCAGCCTCTGGTTCTCAGCACTCAGCTTCCGAGCAATGGCCTCCAGCTCTTCCTCCCTGCCCAGGTAGAAGAGGGCGGCATTCTTGTGGGCTTGAATCTGGCTAGTCATGGCCTCCGCTTTTCCTGCTCCGGTCTTTTCTCCCTCGCAGTAGTCGTTCAGCTTCATCTCAGCCCGGCCCAGCCTAAGCCCCCTCCCGGCGGGGGGAGCTCGCCCTCGCCAGGTCTAGCCTCTGGCAGATAGGGATAGAGATTTGCAGCAGAGCCGCTTGTTTGAGCCACTACCGTTGGGGTAGAGTAGTAGGGCAAGCGGAGGTGCCATGGGGACAATATTGTTTCTCCTGTTCGCTATCATTCCCGCTGTGCTGGCGAACCTGCTTGCCAAGTGGGCTAGGGGCGGACGGAGACAGTTCTTCGGAATGCTCATGATGGCATTGGGGAGTTCCACAGCCTGGCTGGGCTATCAACTTGGGTTCGTAGTGTCCGAGGAGTTACAGGGCTCGCAAGTCGTCATGACCACCTTCCCTGCAGCTGGTGTACTTGGGGTGGTTGTGGGCATAGGTATCGTCTTGTGGGGACTATACGTATGGTCATCCAAAGCGACGCCTGAATCTGAAGGAGTCAAACAGGGGACCAAGACGGAGCCCAAGGCACAAGCCTCTACAGATGCGGAGGCCAAGCCGAAGCGGAAGCGTAGTTGAGGTGGGAAATAGCGGTACATAGTTAGACAGTCAACCGGTGAAATCCGCAGGCAGTCGGGACCGGCAGGGCCACCCAAGAATATGGCCAGAGGTTGCTCTGAGATACACCCGTTTTGGGGCGGCAGACGTGGGCACCGCCTGACGCTGGACAATGCCCGAAGGTTCATTCCCAAAACCACCGACTTGTTCCAGAGGGTCCGACGACGTACACATAAGTACAGTGGTATAATCCTCTAAGGTGGCATACTGCTCTACAGGGGGGTTCAGAAATGTTAAGCGCACGGAATCAGTTCAGAGGTGCAATCAAGTCGGTGAAGCTGGATGGAGTCATGGCCGAGGTGGTAGTGGCAGTGGGAAATATTGAGGTAGTCTCCCTTATCAGTCGTGCCTCAGCCGAACACCTGGGACTGAAGGTCGGCGACGAGGTAACCGCGGTAATCAAGGCTACGGAAGTAATGGTGGCCAAAGCCTGATACGGCGCCGTGAGCCCGCCCTCGCCAAGTCTAGCCTCTGGCGGATAGGGATGCAGATAGGGATATTGTTTTCACCAGCTCTGGCTCCCTCTCCACTTCACATCAGCAAAGAGGGGCGCTTGTACACTGGCACGGCAGCCTATTCCCTGACAGGCCCGGCTTCCGATGGCAGGCGCTGTTGCAGCGCCTGAACCAAGTTCTTCATGTCCCGGGCGTTCCTCACGCCGTAGTCAGCATAACAGTTGTTGAAGAGGTGACTTCGGCCACAGGCGCGACGCTCGACTCGAACCCCTGATTTCCGGCTTGAAAGGCCGACGTCCTAGGCCACTAGACGATGGGGGCCGGAGAGAGTATACCAGCCCCCCTGGCATGGGGCAACAAAAAAAGAGAGAAGAGCGCTCGGCCATCCGGCCTCCCACCCTTCAATTAAATAGTATACCACATTTTTAGGTCATTTGTCAAGTTTCAGATTGGGGATGTCTGTTCGGTCACGGTTGATGCCTCATAGGAAGTTGGGTATCCTCTCTTTATTTGCGGATGCTCTTGCTGGTCATCTAATAACGGCTCGCATACTTGACCCAAGAGTAAAGCAAAGTAGTAGAATATTGCCATGTCAATATTGCTTTCTATCTTCTTTTGGTGGTGGCGCATAATGTTTGCTGCCTCCTTGTTGGTTGGTGGCTTGGGGTTCATATATGACGCTATACAGACCAGGTCTGTTTTGGGTCTATCTTGGTTTCAATTGTCCTTTGCGCTATTTGGCATATCGTCTCTGATAGTCCTTGGCCAGTTGTCTTTTCGACTCCGCCAATTGGAGAGTAGGAAACCCGTGATGCGCGTTTGTGGGTGTGAAAACGAAAGGGCACCATTGGTGAACAGGGCTACTGGGCAAGTAATCGGCACCCCTGATTTCACTCACGCAGTTTTCGCTAACGACCCGCCGATGTCAACTAGGGGCGCCATGGCGGAGAAGGTTGTTGCTCACATCGAGTTCTTCGACACCTCGCGCTCCAACTTGATATTCCCAGCAATGGTCGGGAGATGGTCAGAAACACCCGAAAGAGCACAAGTAGGTCCTAGAGTTGTTGAGACGAATCAAGTAGATATTGCTCCAAACGCGATGCCTCGTCGCCTAGACATCGTGCTAAAGTACCAAGCTGAGGCTGACTGTTATGGCCTCAATAATGACACACCGCAGCGAGCTCCTTCAGGGTGGCGTGATATGGCAAGAAGGATGCCTCCTGGTAGGTACGCTGTGAGGATACGCCTTCGTGGAGTTAATGTAGATAGCATGTTCTGGTTTAGTCTTGAAAATGGTGGTCTTGGTCAGCAGGTCAGCCTGCAACCTGCCTCCTGATGAGAGCCATTTGCCACTTTTGAGGAACCTCAGCAAGGGCTCTTGTTCCCTATCCGTTGACGGATTAGGAGTTGCTTGTCTATCCCTTTCTGGTAGTATGGCAACCCCTTTCTGTCATTCTGAGCGACGCGAAGAATCTCGGAGATTCCTCGTCGTCCCGATGAATCGGGACTCCTCAGAATGACGCCGTCTGTCATGGGAATAGCGCTGGGGCTTCCAGGCCGAGGGTTTCGGGGAGGCCCAGCATCAGGTTCATGTTCTGGACGGCCTGCCCCGCCGCCCCCTTTACCAGGTTGTCTATCGCCGAGAGGACAATGAGCCGGCCCGTCCTGGGGTCCAGGGTGGGGTGGACAAGACAGAGGTTGCTCCCCAGGGTGTGCTTGGTGTGGGGAGAGGAGTCCACCACCCGCACAAATGGCTCCCCCCGGTAGAACCGGCGGTAGAGCTCCAAGAGGTCCTTCTCCCCTTTTTCATCGGCGGGGAGCTTGCCGGGTATCAGAGAGGCATAGCAGGTAGCGAGGATGCCCCGGGTCATGGGGACCAGGTGAGGCACAAAGGTAATCCGCAGGGGCTCCGGGGAGAGGGGGTTGAGCTCCTGGGCCATCTCCGCCAGGTGGCGGTGGCCCTCCAGGGCATAGGCCGAGACATCCTCGTTGGCCTCGGCGAAATGGATGTTGAGGCTGAGTGCCCGCCCCGCCCCGGAGACCCCCGACTTGGCATCAATGATAACCGTGGTGCTGATGAGGCCCTCCTTGAGGGCGGGGGCCAGGGCCAGGATGGCGGCGGTGGGATAGCACCCCGGGTTGGCCACAACCCGGGCCTTTTTTATATCCCCCCGGTGGAGCTCCGGCAGGCCGTAGACCGCCTCGGGGAGGAGCCCGGGGGCAGGGTGTTTCGTCTCATACCACCTCTCATACTCCCCGGCATCCTTCAGGCGGAAATCGGCGCTGATGTCCACCACCTTGATTCCCTTTCTTATGTAAGGCAGAAGGGCCTCGGCGCTGGCCTTATGGGGAAGGGCGGAGAAAAGGAAGTCCACCTCCCCTGGTTCCTGGGTGATGGGCAGGTCAAGGGCAAGAAGGTGAGGGAGGGCCTGGGCAAGGGTCTGCCCTGCCAGGCCCCGGCCGGTGACGGAGGTGAGCCTCACACGGGGATGGCGGGAGAGGAGGCGCGCCAGCTCCATCCCGGCGTAGCCGGTAACATTGATGATGCCTACCCGTGGTTCCATCGTCAGACCCTTTCCATAACCTGCTCTCTTTTGACTACGGGATAGAATACACCATAGCTGGGACAGATGCTATTCACCGGGCAGAGGGGACAGCGGGGTTTTCTTGCCCGGCATATCCTTCTCCCGTGCTCCAGGAGGTAGAGGTGAAAGGGATAGAAACCAGCCGGGGGGACAATGGCCTCCAGGAGCTCGTGGGCCTTCTCCCGGCCGGTGCCGGGGGGGAGAAGGCCCAGCCGGACGGCTACCCGGTGGACATGGGTATCCACGGGCAGGGCGGGCTTCCCCAAGGAGAAGAGGAGCACCACCGCCGCCGTCTTGGGGCCCACCCCCGGCAGGGAGCGGAGCCAAGCCCGGGCCTCCGCCGTGGGCAGGGCCCTGAGGAACTCCAGGTCCGGCCTCCCCCTCCTTCTCTCTATCTCCTGCAAAATGGCCTTTAGCCTGCTCGCCTTTATCCGGGCCAGGCCCCCCTGCCTTATGGGCCGGGCAATCTCTACCTCAGAGGCCCCGGCCATCTCCTCCCAGGAGGCAAAACGCCTTTTCAGGGCCTCAAAGGCAGGATGCGAGTTCCTGTCAGAGGTATTCTGGGAAAGGACCGTAAGGACCAGCTCGGTCAGCGGGTCAAAGCGGCTGGGAGGGGGGAGAGAGCCGTATTCCCTCGCCAGTCGGGCCATGAGCTCGGATATGTTCACAGGCCCTTCAGGTGGCAGGTATCGTTGATGAGGAGGGCCGAGGGCCGGCCCAGGCGAAAGTCAAAGACGCTTATGGCCGCCAGGTCCTGCTCCACCTGCCAGAAGCGGGAGTTCTCCAACCCCAGGAGCGCCAGCACCAGCACCTTGCAGACCACTTTATGGGAGACCAGGACCACCGTTTCCTCGGGGTGCTTCTCGCGGACCAGGGCGACCGCCGCCTCCACCCTCTCCCTCACCTCCGCCAGCCCCTCCCCACCCGGGAACCTCGCCCGGTGCGGGGCCTCCTGCCAGAGCTTGAAGAGCCCGCCGTCCTTCCGGGCCCCCTCGTCCAGGGTGAGGCCCGTCCAGTCGCCGAAGTCCATATCTATGAGCTGAGGAAGGGGCACTGCCTCGAGGCCCAGTTCCTGACTGATGATTCCCGCCGTCCTGGCCGTCCTTTCCAGTGGGCTGGCATAGATAGCCCTGGGCTGGTAGCGGGGCAGGCTTCTTGAGGCGGCCCGGGCCTGCTCCACCCCCACCCCATCCAGCCCGATATTTGCCCGGCCCCGGAAGCGCTCCACCCGGTTCCACTCGGTGCGGCCGTGGCGGACCACCACCAGATAGTGTTCCATCGCTCCCCATTCTATCACATGCCTTCTCTTTGTTGACAGGGCGATTGCCCATAGGTAAACTTGCTTTAGATGACCGCGTCTCGTGAGCTTCTGGAGCATGCCCTGAAAGGCGTGAAGGCCGACTACGCCGAAATCCGCCTGGAGGAGGCCGAGGCCAGCAACATCCGCTACCGGGGGCAGGAGGTGGAAGAGGCAGGCATCTCCTCCAGCCTGGGGGGAAATGTCCGGGCCCTGGCAAAGGGAGGTTGGGGCCTTGTCTCCTTCAACGACCTCCCCCAGCCGCAACAGCTCCGGGAGAAGGTGGACCTGGCAGTGAGGCAGGCCCGCTTGGCCGGTAGGGAGGAGTCCCGCCTGGCCCCCACCCCCACGGTGGTGGAAAGCCTCCAGGATAAGCCCAACCCCAATCCCCTGACTATCCCCCTGGCCCAAAAGAAGGAGCTCCTGGACCAGTACAAAGAAATCATCCTGTCCACCCCCGGTATCACCACCTCCATCGTCGCCTATAGCGACGGCTGGAAGCGGACTGTCTTTGCCAGTTCCCAGGGGAGCTATGTGGAGCAGGCCCGCTCCGATGTGGGCCTCCAGATGCTGGCGGTGGCCCGGGATGGGGGTGAGGTGCAACAGGCCAGCCTTTCCGTGGGGAGCCGGGGGGACTTCCCCCAAATAGCCCACCTCCACCACCAGGTGAAAGAGATATCGCAACGGGCGGTGGAGCTCCTCTCCGCCCCCCGGGTAAAGGGGGGCGAATACACCGTGGTCCTGGACCCCGTCCTGGCGGGGGTCTTCGTCCACGAGGCATTCGGCCACCTCTCGGAATCGGACTTTGTCTATGAAAACCCCGGGCTCCAGGAGATAATGGTCCTGGGCAAGCGCTTCGGGGAGGGCATCCTGAACATCGTGGACGATGCCACCATCCCCGGGCTAAGGGGGAGCTACAAGTATGATGACGAAGGGGTCCCCGCCCGCAAGAACTACCTCATCCGGGAGGGCATCCTGGTGGGCCGGCTCCACTCCCGGGAGACGGCGGGAAGGATGGGGGAAGGCCTTTCCGGCAATGCACGGAGCGCCTCCTACCGCTTCCCCCCTATTGTCCGTATGTCCAACACCTTCATAGAGCCGGATACGGCCAACCTGGATGACCTCCTGGAAGGCATAGAAGAAGGGATATATGCCCGGAACTGGCACGGCGGGACCACCAGCATGGAAATGTTCACCTTCTCCGCCGGTGAGGCCTTCATGATAAGAAAGGGGAAGATAGCCGAGCCCATCCGCCCGGTGGTGCTCACGGGGAATGTCTTTGCCACCCTGGCCCTGATTGACGGGATTGCCCGGGACCTGGACATGAACCAGGGGGGAGGCTGCGGCAAGGGGGACCAGTCTCCCCTCCCCGTCAGCAACGGCAGCCCCCACATCCGCATCCGGAAGTGCCTGGTGGGGGGAAGATGATAGAGTCCCTCCTCTCCCGGGCAAAAAGGGAGGCCCAGGAGGCCGAGGTCTATGAGGCCACCCTGGAAGAGACCACAGCGGCCTTTGAGACCAACCGCCTCAAGCACCTCCAGACCCGCTCCAGCCATCTCCTGGCATTGAGGGTGGTCAAGGATGGCCATACCGGCCATGCCCTGACCATGGGAGGGAAGGGAGACCTGGTGGCCCGGGCCCTGGAGGCCTCCCCCTTTGGCCCCCCCACCCACTTCCATTTCCCCCAAAGCATCGCCTCATCCTCCCTCCAGGTCTATGACCTCGATGGGGAAAGGATGGGGCTGGAGGCCATGGTCGGAGTGGGGGAGGAAGTTATCGGGAGGCTCCTGAACCACACCCCGGGGCTCCAGTATAGTGCCCGGGTGGTCAGAGGAAGCCTTCACATCCGCCTCCTCAACTCTTGGGGGGCAGAGGCCAGCTACCAGAAGAGCTACTCCGGCCTGGAGGTGGAAGGGGTCCTGGTGAGGGGGACAGACATGCTCTTTGTGGGGGATAGCTGGTCCTCCTGCCACCCCGTCAAGGACATCTCAGCCCTGGCCCGGGAGGTGATAACACAGCTGGACTGGGCCCGGGAGCTGGCCCCAAGCCCCCGGGGCCCCCTGCCCGTCATCCTCTCCCCCCGGGGTGTCTCAAGCGCCTTCTCCCTGCCCCTTAGCCTGGCCTTCAATGGCCGGGTGGTCCTTCAGGGGGCCTCCCCCCTGGCCCAAAGGCGGGGGGAAAGGGCTTTCTCCCCGGGTTTTGACCTCTGGGACGATGCCACCCTCCCCTTCCAGCCCCGCAGCCGCCCCTGGGACGACGAGGGGGTCCCCTCCCGGCGGGTCCCCCTAGTGGAGAAGGGGGTTGTGGCCGGGTTCCTCTACGACCTCCAGACCGCCGGCCAGGCAGGCGCAGAGAGCACCGGCTCCGCCACAAGAAGCCTGGGGGCCCTTCCCTCCCCCTCCCCCTCTTCCCTCATAATAGGGGAAGGGACCAGGACCATGGAGGAGATGATAAGAGGCCTGAGGGAAGGGCTCCTGGTGGAACAGCTTATGGGAGCAGACCAGGGGAATGTCCTGGGGGGGGACTTTAGCGGAAATGTCCTTTTAGGGTATAAAATAGAGGGGGGGGAGGTGGTGGGCAGGGTGAAGGATACTATGGTATCAGGAAATATGTATTCCTGTCTCAAAGAGGGAGTAGAGGTGGGAAGGGGGGCCCGCTGGGTGGATGGGGGCCTCTATTCCCCACCTATACTTCTCCCCCACCTCTCGGTGTCCACCGGAGGCTGAAGAATGATGACCCTGGAGAAGCTCCTCACCGAACTTGGGGACGAGAACAAGAACATCCTGGCCAGCCATCTGGTACACCTTTCCGACCTCCCTTCCCAGGAGCTGGAGGCCTTCGCCCGGGCCTGGGAGAAGACGGCCACCCACCGCCGCCACCAGCTTGTCAGCCACCTGGTATCCCTGGCCGAGGACAACTCGGAGCTCAACTTCGACACCATCTTCCGCGTCATCCTCGGCGACCCAGACGCCGAGGTAAGAAATAAGGCCGTGGAAGGCCTGGCCGAGTGTGAGGACCCCCAGTTCATTGAGCCCCTCCTGGAGCTAGCGCAAAGGGACACGAGTGAAGAGGTGAGGGCAGCCGCTATCTCCGCATTAGGCCATTTTGCCCTTCTCGCCGAGCTCCAGAAGATAAGGCCCAAGTATGGGCTCCGGATCATGGAGGCCCTCATCGCCCTCATCCGGGACCAGGACCAGCCCCTTGCCGTCAGACGCCGGGCGGTGGAGGCGGTGGCCCCCCTCAGCCAACCCGAGGTAAAGAAGGCCATCACCGAAGCCTATCTCAGCCCCCTGCTCCCCTTGAAAGTCAGCGCCCTCTATGCCATGGGCCGGAACTGTGATAGCCAGTGGCTCTCCATCTTGCTCCCGGAACTGCGGAGCCCGGTGGTCGAAATACGCTATGAGGCGGCGGGGGCCCTGGGCGAGCTAGGAGATGAGGCAGCTATCCCCCATCTGGTCCCCCTCTGCTACGATGAAGATGTCCAGGTCCGGGAGGCGGCTGTCCGGGCCCTGGGAAGAATAGGCGGCCCGGAGGCCAGGCTGGCCCTGCGGCAGTGCCTGCAACAGGCAGACTCCAGGCTCCGCCAGGCCATCCAGGAAGCCACCACGGAGTTGGAGGCCCTGGAAGACCCCTTTGAGGGGTAACAACCTGCCTGTTGAATATCCCGTATCCTCAGGGGGGGTAGTGCTGCGTCGCTCCCTGCAGGGGGTAGAGGTCCTCCTCTGCGGCCAGATGAAAACACCCCTCCTCTGGGGACTGCCCAAGGGCACCCCCAACCCGGGGGAGAACCTGGAGGAGACCGCCCGCCGGGAGGTGACAGAGGAGACCGGCCTCCAGGTGGAGGCGGGAAGAAAGATTGGCTCCATCCGCTACTGGTTTGTGAAGCGCGGGGTCAAGTATAACAAGACAGTCCACTTCTTCCTCATGGCCCCCAGGGGCGGCTCAATAGAGGACCATGACCCCGAGTATGATATCGTCCAGTGGTTCCCCGCTCCTCAGGCCCTTGGGACCCTCACCTACAAGAACGAGGTGGATATAGTTGAAAAGGCCCTGGCTCTCTTTGAGGAGGAAGGTGCTGAAGGGGAAAAGGGTCCACCTTCGACCTAAGAGCCTGGGGGACGCCCTCCAGGACTACACCTGGAACCGGGACCGGGAGCTGGCCCGCCTGGACGGAAGCCTGCCTCCTTCCATCGCTTTCAAGGATTACGTGGAAGCCTATGCCTTGGAGCTGAAGAGCCCCCTCCCCCGTAGGGAGCGTTTCGCCATTGAGACCCTGGAGGGGGTCCATATCGGCAACTGCATGTACTATGACCTGAACAGGGAAAAGGGGGAGGCGGAGGTGGGTATCCTCATCGGTGACAGAAGATATTGGGACCAGGGCTATGGCACCGAGGCCATGGACCTGCTCCTGGACCTCCTCTTCAACAGCACCTCGGTGAACAAGGTCCGCCTGCATACCCTGGGGTGGAACTATCGGGCCCAGCGGGCCTTTAAAAAGTGTGGTTTCAACCCTGCAAGGGCCCCACGTCAGGGTCAGCCCTTCCTCCTGATGGCTCTCTCCCGGGAGGACTGGGAGAAGAACTGCAGGACGGTCTAGCCCTTACCCTTTAGGGGGCCTTTGCAGTATCTCGTCCACAAGGCCATATTCCACGGCCTGCTCAGCGCTGAGGTAAAAGTCCCGGTCGGTATCGCGGGCTATCTTCTCCAGGGGCTGGCCGGTATGCTTGGTCAGGATATCCCTTATCCTGTCCTGGATGCGGAGGATCTCCTTGGCGGCGATGGCGATATCCGCCGCCTGCCCCTGGACCCCGCCAAAAGCCTGGTGCATATGGACGGTGGAGTTGGGCAGGGCATAGCGCTTCCCCTTGGCCCCCGCCGCCAGGAGCACCGTCCCCATGCTGGCCGCCAGGCCCACACAGATAGTAGAAACATGGGGCCGGACAAGTTGCATGGTGTCGTAGATGGCCAGCCCGGAGCTGATGATGCCCCCGGGGCAGTGGATATACATGCTGATATCCTTATCCGGGTCCTCCCTGTCCAGATAGAGGAGCTGGGCAACAATCAGATTAGCTATCTGGTCGTTGATGGGCAGGCCCAGAAAAACAATCCGCTCCTTTAGAAGCAGGGAGTAGATGTCATAGTATCTCTCCCCACGGGCACCTGATTCAGAGACCATGGGGATGATGTTCTGTGGATATTCCTTCATTTCGCCTCCTTTTCCCCGGTAGCAATAGCTACCAGCCTCTCCCGGGTTTTCCTCATGGCCAGGGCCTCCTTCAACGCCTGCCGGGGGCCGAGGGAGGCAAAAAGGCGTTTCAGCTCCGCCCTCCCCTCGGCGGCCCTCTCTGCCTCGGCCTCCACCTCCTCCTCCGAGACCTCTATCTTCTCCACCTCGGAGAGCCTACTCAGCACCAGGCTCCTCACCACCTGGCGGGCGGCGACGGGTCTTAACTCCTCCCGGGCCTTTTCCGGGGCCTCCCTGACCCCCTGCCGCTGGAGAAGCCGGTCCACCTGTTGCTCCACCAGGGCGGGGGGGTACTCCACCTGGGCCCCCGCCACCAGGGCCTCGGTGGCCTTCTCCTCCAGCTTCTCCCTGGCCTGGGCCTCCGCCCCGGCCTTAAGGCCCGAGGACAGGCTCCCTTTCAGAGAGGCCAGGTCAGGGAAGCCGGCCTCCTTGACCAGCTCCTCCAGGGGAAGGAGCTGTCTTTCCTTCACCTCCAGGACCTTCACCCGGAACAGGACCTCCCGCCCGCGGAGCCTGGGATTGGGATGGTCGGCGGAGATGGGGAGGGAAAACTCCCTCTCCTCCCCCTTCCCCGCCCCCAGGAGGTTTTCGGCAAAACCAGGCAGGGGGAAATTACCGGCCGGGTCCACCGTCATCTCCAGGGCCTTCTCGTTGACCACGACCTTGGCCGCCAGCTTGCCCACCACCCCCACCGCCACCAGGTCCCCCAGGGCTACCGGCCTCTCAACCGGCACCCAGGGCGACTTCTGCTCCCGCAACCCCTCCAGGGCCTTTTCCACCTCATCCTCCCCCACCGGGGGCACCTCCAGAGGGAGGCTGAGGGCCAGGTAGTCCCCCAGCTCCACCTTTGGGGGGAGGGAGACAACCGCCTTGAAGGACAGGGGGTCCTTTTTGAGGACTTCAATCTGGGGGTTGGCCACAGGCTGGATGTCCTTTTCTTTCAGGGCCTGCTCATAGGCCCAGGCCACCGTCTCCCCCAGGGCCTCATCCACCAGGGCCTCCCTCCCCAGCCGGCGTTCCACCAGCGAGCGGGGGGCCTTGCCCGGGCGGAAGCCGGGGAAAGAAACACGCCGGGCCAGGCGGCGGTAGGCCGCCTCCAGGGGCTTCTCCATCTCCTGGGCCTCCGTCTCCACCTGGAGCAGGAGCTGGCTATCGGGCATGGGCTCTGTTGAGACCTTCATCGCTGAAAGAGGATTATATCACGCTTCTTGTCATTCTGAGCAAAGCGAAGAATCTCTGAGATTCTTCGTCGTCCCGATTCAGCGGGACTCCTCAGAATGACATCAAGAAACGACTTCATCCCTTTCCCTCCTCAATTCTAAGGTGGAGCTCCTGGAGCTGTTCCGGTGAGACAGGAGAAGGGGCGTTGAACAGGGGGTCCTCAGCACTCTTGGTCTTGGGAAAGGCGATAACCTCCCGGATGTTCTCCTCCCCCGCCAGGAGCATGACCAGGCGGTCGATGCCGGGGGCGATGCCCCCGTGGGGCGGGGCCCCAAACTCCAGCGCCTCCAGGAGATGGCCAAAGCGTTCCTCTATCTCCTCATCCTTATATCCCAGGACGCGGAAGACCCTCTCCTGGAGCTGGCGGTTGTGGATGCGGATGCTGCCGGAGGAAAGCTCCCAGCCATTGCACACCAGGTCGTAGTGGCGGGCCCGGACCTTCTCGGGGGCTGTCTCCAGGATGGGGATGTCCTCCTCGTAGGGGGCGGTGAAGGGGTGGTGGGCGGGCTGCCAGCGCTTCTCCTCCTCGTTCCACTCCAGGAGGGGGTAGCCGGTGATAAACACAAAGGCCAGGTTCCGTGGGCCGGCCGGGGCCAGCCTTTTCCCCATCTCCTTCCGCAGCTCGCTCAGGACCCGGTTCACGGTGAAGGGGTTGCCGGCGGCAATAAGGAGGAGGTCTCCCCCCTTCCCCCCAAGCCTCCGGGCCATGGCTGCCACCTGGTGGGGTTCCAGGTAGCGGGCGGCCAGGGAGCGGGCGGGGTCGGAGGTGAGGTCGGGGTTGAGGGGAATGGTGGTGAGGCCTTTAGCCCCACAGCCCTGGGCAATCTTCACCAGCTCCTCCATCTCCTTCTTGGAATAGCCAGCGCAGCCGGGGGAAGCCAGGCCCCGCACCCTGCCCCCCTCCCCCAGGGCCCGGCGGAAGAGGTCAAAAGCGGTGTCGGCGGCTATATCTGAGATGTCGCCAAGCTCCAGGCCGAACCGCAGGTCGGGCTTATCGGCGCCAAACCTGTCCATGGCCTCCTGGTAGGTGAGCCGGGGGAAGGGCTTGATGACCTTCATCTCCGGCCTTATCTTCTCCACGAGAGAGGTCAGGAGTTCCTCCACCAGGACGAGGATGTCCTCCTCCTCCACGAAGCTCATCTCCAGGTCCAACTGGGTGAACTCCGGCTGGCGGTCCGCCCTGGCGTCCTCGTCACGGAAGCAGCGGGCAATCTGGTAGTATTTCTCCATCCCCGCCACCATCAGGAGCTGCTTCATCTGCTGAGGGGACTGCGGGAGGGCATAGAACTTGCCGGGATGAATGCGGCTGGGGACCAGATAGTCCCGCGACCCCTCCGGCGTGCTCTTGGTGAGAATGGGGGTCTCCACGTCCACAAAGCCACGGGCATTGAGGAACTCCCTCATAAAGGCCACCACCTGATGGCGGAGGATGAGGTTGTCCCGCATCGGAGGCCGCCTTATGTCCAGGTAGCGGTACTTCAGGCGGACCAGCTCGTCCACCCCCTTATCCTCAGTGATGGGGAATGGGGAGGCCTTTGAGGTGTTGAGGACCCTGACTTCCCCGGCGATAACCTCCACCTGGCCGGAGGGGATGCGGGGGTTTTCCGTGCCGGGGGGGCGGCGCTCCACCCTCCCCTTTACCTGGAGGACATACTCCCCCCTCACCTCCCGGGCCTCCTCATAGCCCTGGGGGGCTACCTGGGGGTTCACCACCACCTGCACCAGCCCCTCCCTGTCCCTCAGGTCCAGGAAGATGAGCCCGCCGTGGTCCCGACGGCGGTGGACCCAGCCGGCCAGGATGACCTCCTGGCCGATGTGCCGGGAGGAAATCTCACCGCAGCTATGGCTCTTCAGCATGCCCGAAGATTATATCACCTCCTCTTTGTGATTCAAACATTGACACCTTTTGAGCGCATCAGAGGGCTGAAAAGTGTTTGACAGCCGGCCCATTTTTCTTTAGCCTAGCACAAGAGGCAATGATGAGGGTAGACCTGAGCGATTCGCTGAAGGAGAGCGGGAGGCTGGTCCTGGCGCATCCTTTTCATGCCTTTGCCCTTGCCCTGGCTGTGCTGGTGCTGGCCGCTGGCGACCTGGTGGAGGTCATCCCCTTCTTTGCCCCCCTGGTCACCTCGTCCTTCTTCCCCTTCTGGCACGAAGTCCACGACCTGCTGGCTTTGGGGCTGGTCCTGTATCTTGCCTACAGGTTGCCATACAAGTTGGCTCCCACCCTGGGGATAGCTGGGTTGGTTCTGTTCCTGGCTGACCACGGGCCCTACTTCTTCATGATGTTTCCCAAAGAGCTGCCAGAGATGTTTCGCCTGCTCCTTACAGGCTTTATTGCCCTCTTGGGCATATTCATGATAGCTGAACGGCGCCGGGCGCTGGAACTGGCGGAACGACGGGAACAGGAGATAAAGGCCACTGCCCAGCTTAACCTCAAGGTGCTCAATGAGCGTATCCAGCTCCTGGAGGCTATCGGGCGGGGGAAGCGGCCGGCTCCTCCACCGCCATAGCCCTGGCCTCCAGGCCCCGGGCAACGCTGGGAAGGGCCGAGAGAACAGGGCCTCCTATAGTTCAAATACCTATCTGGTCTCGTTGACAGCCCTCGCTATCTGGAATAAAATCGGACAAAGTGAAAAGCGAGGAAATCCGCAGCTCTTTCCTTGATTTCTTTAAGGGCAAGGGACATCTTGTCCTGCCCGGCTCTTCCCTGGTGCCCCGTGATGACCCCACCCTCCTTTTCACCAGCGCAGGGATGGTCCAGTTCAAGCCATATTTCCTGGGGACAGAATCCCCCCCTGCCCCCCGCCTGGCCACATGCCAGAAGTGCTTCCGCATGTCCGACCTGGAGGCGGTGGGGGACAACCGGCACCTCACCTTCTTTGAGATGCTGGGCAACTTCAGCATCGGCGATTACTTCAAGAAGGAGGCCATCGCCTGGGCCTGGGAGTATGTCACCCAAACGCTGGGCCTGGCCCCGGAGCGCCTGTGGGCCACCATATACTCGGACGATGAGGAGGCGTATGCCCTCTGGAAAGGGGTGGGGGTACCGGAGGGGCGTATCCGCCGCTTCGGGGAGGAGGACAATTTCTGGGGGCCGGTGGGGGGGGAGGGCCCCTGCGGCCCCTGCAGCGAAATCCACTACGACTTCGGCGAAGAATACGGCTGCGGGCGGCCCGACTGCCAGCCCAACTGCAAACAACCTGACTGCCCCCGCTTCCTGGAAATCTGGAACCTGGTCTTTGTCCAGTTCAACCAGGACCGCCAGAAGGGGCGCACCCCCCTGGCCAAGAAGCACATAGATACCGGCGCCGGCCTGGAGCGCCTGGCGGCCGCCGTGGCCGGAAAGCCCTCGGTCTATGAGACAGACCTGTTCTGGCCACTGATTGAGCATATGTCGTTGATGGCCACGCATGAGTACCAGTCGCATCCATATGTAACCGCAGAGGAACTAGCTTCCAGGCGGCACAGCGTGATGTCCCCCAAGGAGAGGATTGCGTTCGGTCTCATGCACGAACATCGCGACCGCGCTACCCGCATAGTGGTAGAGCACGCCCGGGGCCTCGCTTTCCTCCTGGCCGACGGGGTGATGCCTTCCGACAAGGGGAGAGGCAACGTCGTAAGAAGGCTCCTGCACCGGGCCGCCCTCTTCGGCCGCAGGCTGGACATCAAAAAACCCTTCCTTATGGAGATGGTCGGTCAGGTCATCGGCCTCATGGGACCCGTTTACCCTGAGCTGAATGAGTTCCCTATCCGCAAGGTAGTGGGACAGGAGGAGGAGCGCTTCTCACGCACCCTGGAGGCGGCGTTGGTCCTCTTAAACGAGGTAATAGAGAAGGTGAGGGATAGCGGGGTTATCCCGGGGGAAGTCGCCTTCCAACTTCACGACACCTATGGCTTGGATTTGGAGCTTACCCGGGAGCTGGCAAGGGAGCGGGGCCTGGAAGTGGACACAGAGGGCTTTGAGCGGGAGATGGAGAGGCAGCGGGAGCGGGCAAGGGCCGCGCAAAGTGCAGGCCTGGAAAGGAAGGAGGGGATGCCTGCTCTCACACTGTCTCCGACAAGCGGCCCCTCGGGCTCCATTGTGACGATCAGCGGCACGGGCTTCCCCCCCTACACGGCGGTGTCGTCTCTGACCATTGGGAACCTCCCAATTTTGCCCTCGCCGACCCCGGCTACAGACGGAAGCGGGAACTTCTCCACAACCATCACGGTTCCTGGCCTGCCTCCTGGCCCTACTGTCGTCGCAGTTACGATAGATGGAATAACGGGGAGTATCATCTTTACGGTAACAGCAGCTGCGGTATTTGCCCGACCCTCCTTCGTAGGGCATGAGGAACTTAGCCACCTCACGCTGGTGGGGGCGCTTGCGCGGGACGGCCAGTTCATCCTGCCCGGCGGCAAGTTAGTAGAAAGGGCTGGAGTAGGGGAGGAAGTGGAGGTAGTGCTTGCGGAAACCCCCTTCTACGGGGAGAAAGGGGGCCAAGTGGGGGACACAGGGGAGATTATTGGTCCTCACGGCAGGGCTACTGTTACGGATACCTTTTGGCGGGGGGATATCATCTTTCACAGGACGAAAGTAACAGATGGCTTTCTATCCCTCATGGACAGGGTGGAAGCCCGGGTGGACGCCGAGAGGCGGCTGGACATCGCCCGCAACCACACCGCCACCCACCTCCTCCAGGCCGCTTTGAGAAAGGTCCTGGGGGCCCATGTGCGGCAGAAAGGCTCCCTGGTGGCCCCGGAAAGGCTCCGCTTTGACTTCACCCACCTGGAGGCCCCTTCCCCTGAGGAACTACGAAAGGTGGAGGCCCTGGTCAACAGCTACATCCGCGCCAACCTCCCCGTGGTCTCCCGCACCAGGCCCTATAAAGAGGCCCTGGAGCAGGGGGCCATCGCCCTCTTTGAGGAGAAATACGGGGAGGAGGTCCGGGTCCTGGAGATAGGCCAACCCACCCTGAGCATGGAGCTCTGCGGGGGGACCCACCTCCGGGCCACCGGCGAGATAGGCCCCTTCCTCATCACCACCGAGGCCAGCATCGGCGCCGGGCTCAGGCGCATCGAGGCCCTCACCGGGCGCGGTGCCGAGCATTATGTAAAGGAGTGCCTCGCTATCCTGGGGCAGGCAGGCACCTCGGTTGGCGGCACCACCGAGGAGCTCCTGAAGAAGATTGACGGCCTCAAGCAGGACCTGGAAAAGGAGCGGAAGAAGGCCCTGGCCCTGGAAAGGGAGCTTCAGCGGCATACGGCCCAGGAACTGCTGTCCCGCGTGGAGACAGTGAACGGGATATGCCTGCTCTCGGCCAGGGTCAAGGCCAGCCGGCAGGAGGCCCTGAGGGAGATGGGGGACATCCTCAGGGACAAAATCAAGAGCGGGGTGGTGGTGCTGGGCGCGGTGATTGACGAGCGGCCCAGCTTTCTGGCCATGGTCACCCCCGACCTGGTGGCTGGGGGCCTCCACGCCGGGGAGATAGTCAAGGCCGTGGCCCAGGTGGCGGGGGGTGGAGGGGGCGGCAGGCCGGAGATGGCCCAGGCCGGGGGAAAGGACAAGAACAAAATAGACCAGGCCCTCCAGCTCCCCCGGAAGCTCCTCCAGAAAGGCGCATGAGGTCCCTGGCCCTGGATGTGGGGGAGAAGGGCATCGGCCTGGCAATGAGCGATGCCGATGGCCTTATGGCACACCCCCGTGGTGCCCTGGTGAGGAAGGGGGAGGAAAAGGACATAGAGGCCATCCTGGACATGATAAAAGCGGAAGGGGTGGAGCGGGTGGTGGTGGGCCTGCCCCGTTCGCTGAATGGTTCCCTCGGCCCCCAGGCCAGGACCATCCTGGCCTTCGTGGAGGCCCTGAAGGCAAAGGCCCCCGTGCCCGTGGAGGTCTGGGACGAGAAGCTCTCCACCGCCGAGGCAGAGAGGCTCCTTCTGGAAGCCGGCCACCGCCGGCCCTCAAAGGCAAGGCTGGATGCCGCCGCTGCTACTATCATTCTCCAGGGCTACCTTGACCAGAGGCGATTCCAGAGGCCATGACCACATATATCGCCCTCATCGGCTACCCCCTGGGGCACTCCATCTCCCCTCTCTTCCAGCAGGCGGCCCTGGACCACTACCACCTGGATACAAAATACCTGGCCTGGGAGGTAGCACCAGAGGGGCTTGCCGGGGCCCTGGAGAGGCTCCGCCGCCCGGAGAACCTGGGAGCGAATATTACCATCCCCTATAAGGAGAAGGCCCTGCCCTCCCTTGACCGCCTGGAGGGACAGGTCCGGGAGATAGGAGCAGTGAACACGATAGCCAAAGACAAGGACGCCCTGGTGGGCTACAACACCGACGGGCCTGCATTTCTCAAGGCACTCCGAGAGA
Organism: Chloroflexota bacterium; assembly: GCA_018825785.1. Taxonomy (NCBI): domain Bacteria; kingdom Bacillati; phylum Chloroflexota; species Chloroflexota bacterium. The sequence goes on from JAHKAY010000009.1 coordinate 20,516, forward strand.
AGGGCGACCTGGAGCCCCGGGGCCAGGATGTGGTCCTCCTGGGGGCGGGTGGGGCGGCCCGGGCCCTGGCCTTCTCCCTCCTCCGTGCCGGCATCCGCTCCCTCACCATCTACAACCGGGGCCTGGAGAGGGCACGAAAGCTGGCTGGGGACCTGGAAGAAGTCCTGGCCCCCGGCCAGGGGGTCCAGGCCCTCCCCTGGGAAGAAAGGCTCTCCGGCCTCCCCCCCTGCCAGCTCATCGTCCAGGCCACCCCCCTGGGCACCACAGGGGAAAACCCCCAGTCTCCCCTCCCTGCCCAACTTATCCCCCGGGGTGTGCTGGCCTATGACCTGGTATATAATCCCCCCGAGACCCCCTTCCTGAAGGAAGCCAAGAAGGCGGGGGCCAGGGCCCTGGGGGGGCTGGCCATGCTGGTCTATCAGGGGGCGGCCTCGTTTGGACTGTGGACGGGGAGGGAGGCACCCGTTGACGTGATGTTCCACACGGCAGAAAAGGCGCTAAAATCATCTCAAGGAAAGGTTTAAGATGCTGAGGTTTTTAACCGCAGGGGAGTCCCACGGCCGGGGGCTGGTGTCCATAATGGAGGGGATGGTGGCCGGCCTGCCCCTGGGCCGGGAGGACATCCAGAGGGACCTGGCCCGGCGGAAGAAGGGTTTCGGCAGGGGTGCCCGCATGGCCATAGAAAAGGACCCGGTGGACATACTCTCCGGGGTAAGGCACGGCCTCACCCTGGGCAGCCCCATATCCCTGCTTATCCCCAACCGGGAGTGGCAGGCCTGGCAGGAGGTTATGGGTGTAGAAGCCCCGGCGAAGCCTGTGGAGCCCCTCACCCACCCCCGCCCCGGCCACGCCGACCTCCCCGGCTATCTCAAATATGGCTTCAAGGACACAAGACCGGTGCTGGAGAGGGCCTCGGCCCGGGAAACGGCGTCAAGGGTGGCCCTGGGGGCTATCGCCCGGAGGTTGCTGGGGGAGTTCGGCATGAATATCAGGAGCCACACCAGAGCCGTCGCCGGTATCACCGCCAAGAAGCTTTCCTGGCGGAGGGTGGAGGCCTCTCCCCTCCGCTGCGGCGACCCCGAGGCAGAGAAGGCCATGCTCCAGGCCATAGAGGAGGCCCTGGCCCAGGGGGACACGGTGGGGGGCGTCTTCGAGATGGTGGCCTCGGGGGTCCCGGTGGGGTTGGGCAGCTATGTCCAATGGGACCGCCGCCTGGATGCCCAAATTGCCGGGGCCACGATGAGCATCCCCTCGGTCAAGGGGGTGGATATAGGCCTGGGCTTTGGGGGGGCGGGGATGAGGGGCTCCCAGTTCCACGATGTCATTCTCCCGGGTTCCCTCCGCCGCAGGACGAACCGGGCGGGGGGAATTGAGGGTGGGATATCCAACGGCGAGGACATCGTGGTGCGGGCGGGGCTGAAGCCCATCTCCACCCTGGCCCACCCCCTGCCCTCGGTGGACCTCCAGACCGGTGAGGAGGCCCTCGCCCACTTTGAGCGCAGCGATGTCTGCGTTGTCCCCGCCGCCGGGGTGGTGGGGGAGGCGGTCCTGGCCCTGGTCCTGGCCCAGGCCTTCCTGGAGAAGTTCGGGGGCGATAGCCTGGAGGAGACCCGGCGCAACTTCAACGCCTACATCTCCTCCCTCCCGGGGGAACTGGGCAGGGCCTGAATTGACGGGCAATATCATCCTCATCGGCTTTTCCGCCACCGGCAAGAGCCGGGCGGCCCCCCTGGTGGCCCAGGCCCTGGGCTGGGAGGCCCTGGACACCGATGCCCAGGTGGAGAAGCTGGCCGGAAAGCCCATCCCCACCATCTTCGCCGAGGAGGGGGAGGCCCGCTTCCGGCAGTATGAGCGCCAAGTGCTCATGAAGGCCCTGGAGGGAGAAAAGAAGGTCATCGCCGCCGGCGGGGGGGCCATCCTGGACCCCAAGAACCGGGAGAGGGTGAGACAGCGGGGCTTTGTAGTCCTCCTTGAGGCCAGGCCCAGGACCATTCTGGAAAGACTCTCCCAGGACCCCAACAGCCGTCCCCTCCTCCAGGGCCCCGACCCCCTGGCCCGGATAAATGAGCTTAAGGCCAGAAGGGAGCCCTTTTACGCCTTCGCCCACCATACCCTGCCCACCGACCGCCTAACCCTGGAGGGGGTGGCCAGGAGGGTGGTCCGGGCCTACAGGGCCTGGACCACCCCTTCCGCCCTGGTGAGGACCCCCACCCGGACCTGCCCCATCTATGTGCGCTGGGGTGGGCTGGAAGGGCTGGGAGAATTGATGCGGGAAAGGGGGCTGGGGGAAAGGGCGGTGGTCATCAGCGATGTGGTCGCCTTTTCCCATCACGGGGAGAGGGTGATAGCCTCCCTGGAGGCAGCCGGCTTCCGCACTTTCCCCTACACCTTCCCCGCTGGAGAGGAGAGCAAGGGCCTGGAGACCGCCCGCCGAATATACGATTTCCTGGTGGACTATAGGGCGGAGCGGGGCTGGGCGGTGGTGGCCCTGGGTGGCGGGGTGGTGGGGGACCTGGCCGGCTTCGTGGCCGCCACCTACCTCCGGGGTCTCCCCCTGGTCCAGGCCCCCACCAGCCTGGTGGCTATGGTGGACGCCAGCATCGGCGGCAAGGTGGGCGTGAACCACCTCCAGGCCAAGAACCTCATCGGCGCCTTCCACCAGCCCCACTTCGTCCTGACCGACCCCTCCTGCCTCCTCACCCTGCCAAAAAGGGAGCTCGTCTCCGGCTTTGCCGAGGTGATAAAGCACGGCCTCATCCTGGACAAGCGGCTCTTCGCCTTCATGGAGGCCAGGGCCCCTGCCCTCCTTTCCCTGGAGCCACCCTCCCTCTCCCAGGCGGTGGCCTGGAGCGCCCGGATAAAGGCCAGGGTGGTGACCCGGGATGAGCGGGAGACGACGGGCCTCCGCACCCTCCTTAACTACGGCCACACCATAGGCCATGCCCTGGAGGCGGCCACGGGATACACCCGCTTCCTCCACGGCGAGGCCGTGGCCATAGGCATGACGGGGGCGGTCCGCCTCTCCCAGCACCTGGGCCTGGTGGGGGAAGAGGTGGTGAAAAGACAGGAGAGCCTCCTCCAGGCCTTCGGCCTGCCTACCGCCTGCCCCCGGCTATCCGCGGACAGGATTATTCAGGCCATGGAACTGGACAAAAAGGTCAGGGAGGCGGAGGTGCGCTGGGTCCTGCTGGAGGACATCGGCCGGGCCATCACCCCCCACCGGGTACCCCAGGAGGAGGTCCAGGCTGTCCTCCAGGAGCTGACAAAATGAGGGCGAGAACGCTATCCTGGCCGCCGGCCCTTGTCTGGTCGCGGTACCTGGAGGTGCTCAAGCCCCGGGAGACGGCCCTCCTCACCTTCATCGGGGCTATAGCGGGGCTGATGGCAGGGAGCCCTTCCTGGGACCGGCTTTTGCTGGTGGCCCTGACAGTGGGCCTGGGCAGCGCCGGGGTCAACGGCCTCACCAACTACCTTGACCGGGAGGTGGACGCCAGGATGGAGAGGACCCGCGGCCGGGCCTTGCCCTCCCTGGCCATCTATCCACCGGAGAAGGTCCTGCCCCTCTGCGGGGGGCTGGTGGCCCTGGCCCTGGCCCTGGCCTGGTATCTCCACCCCTGGGCCATGGCGGCCGGCCTCCTGGGCACTGCCAGCGCCCTGGTGGGGAGAAAGCGGGCCTTCACCCACCTCCTGGGGGGCATCTCCGGTTCTGCCCCGGTCCTGGTGGGCTGGCTGGGGGTAAACCCCAGCTTTACCCCCCTCCTGGGGCTCCTGGTCCTCCTCATCCTGGCCTGGGTGCCCCTCCATGTGTGGAGCCTCATGCTGGCGTGCAAAGAGGACTACCTGGGGGCGGGGGTGGGGACTTTCCCCCTCACCTGGGGAGAAAGGCAGGCCAGGGGGGTGCTCCTGGCCCTCGCCATCCTGATATATGGTCTTTCCCAGGCTATCTATCTGGTGGGCGGTTTCGGCAGGGGATATTTCATCGTGGCCACCGGGCTGGGCTGGCTCCTGGTCCTGGCCTCCTACGGGATGCTGGCCCTCCCACAGGGAAGGGGGGCCTGGCGGCTTTACAAGCTGGCCGCTTTCCCCTACCTGGGCCTCCTTTTCCTCACCCTGGGGCTCGACTCGGCGCTATAGATTGAAGGAGATGCAGATGAAGACGAGGTCCACGACCATTCTGGCAGTGAAGAGGGGGGGTGAGGTTGCCCTCGCCGGCGACGGACAGGTGACTGTGGAGGATATGGTCATGAAGCATACAGCCAAGAAGGTCCGCACCCTCTTCAGAGAACGGGTTATGGCGGGCTTCGCCGGTTCCGCCGCCGATGCCCTGACCCTCTTTGACCGCTTTGAAGGCCAGCTGGAAAAGCACAGCGGCCAGCTCAAGAGGGCTGCGGTGGAGCTGGCCAAGGAGTGGCGCACCGACCGTGCCTTGAGACGGCTTGATGCCTGGATGGTGGCGGCTGACGGGGAGCAGATCCTGGTCCTCTCCGGCCAGGGCGATATAATCGAGCCCGACGAGGATGTGGTAGGCATCGGCTCCGGCGGCGGCTACGCCCAGGCCGCCGCCACGGCCCTGTTGCGCCACACTGCCCTTTCGGCCCACGAGGTAGCCAGCACCGCCATGGAAATCGCCGCCGACCTGTGTATCTTTACCAACCGCAATATCACCGTGGTCACCCTTAAGAAGGGAGAGAGCCAGCAACCCTCCCTTGTTTGAATTCCGTATTGAGAAGGTCTGCCCTACCACCCGGGCCCGGGCCGGGAAGCTAGTCACCCCCCACGGCCCGGCCCCCACCCCCATCTTTGCCCCCGTGGGGAGCCAGGGCACGGTAAAGACCCTCACCCCTGATGAACTGCGAGAGCTGGGGACCCACATCCTCCTGGGCAATGCCTACCACCTCATGCTGCGTCCGGGGGTGGAGGTCATCCGGAAGATGGGGGGCCTCCACCGCTTTATGGGCTGGGACGGCCCCCTCATCACCGATAGCGGCGGCTACCAGGTCTTCAGCCTGGCCCGGTTAAGAAAGGTCTCCGATGAGGGGGCTTTTTTCCGCTCCCATATAGACGGCAGCGAGCATTCCCTTTCCCCCGAGAAGGCTGTCTCCGTCCAGGAGGCCCTGGGGGCGGATATAGCTATGGCCCTGGATGAGCCCCCAGCCCACGGCGTGGGCCGGGAGAAGGTGGATGAGGCCACCCGACGCACCCACCTCTGGGCCGGAAGGTGCCTGGCGGTCCACCGGCAGGGGGCCCTCTTCGGCATCGTCCAGGGGGGAGGTTTCCCCGACCTGAGGCGGGAATCGGCCCGCCACCTGGCCTCCCTGGACTTCTCCGGCTACGCCATCGGCGGGCTGAGCCTGGGGGAGCCCAAGGAGATTACCTGGGCCATGCTGGATATCTGTACCGAAAACCTGCCCCCCAACAAGCCCCGCTACCTGATGGGGATGGGTTCCCCCGAGGACCTGGTGGAGGGTGTGGCAAGGGGAGTGGACCTGTTTGATTCCGCCCTCCCCACCCGGGTGGCCAGAAACGGCGGCCTCTATACCTCAACGGGGAGGATAGCCATTGAGAAGGCTGAATTCAGAGAGAAGGAGGGACCCGTAGAGGAGGGCTGCCCCTGCTATACCTGCCGAAATTTCTCCGCCGCCTACCTCCACCACCTCTTCCGGGCCCAGGAGCTGCTGGCCCTGCGCCTGGCAACCCTGCATAACCTGACCTTCTACATGAGGCTGATGGCTGATATGCGGACGGCCATCCTGGAGGAGAACTTCGCCCTCTTCCGGCAGGAGTTCCTGGCCCGCTACCGCCCCGCCCCCGAGGATGCCCGGCTGGCCCAGAAACAGCGCTGGCTAAAAGAGAGGCTGTAATACCTCTTTACCCCCCGGCGATGGCGGGGATAATGCTCACCTCGTCCCCCGGCTTGAGGGGGGTCTTCAGGTCCTGGAGGAAGCGGACATCCTCACCGTTGACATAGACATTGACAAAGTGCTGGACTTCCCCCTTGGCATCCAGGAGCCTTTCCTTTATCCCGGGGTGGCGCTTCTCCAGCTCCTCCAGGCAGTGGGCCAGGTCCTTGGCCTCCACCTCCACCACCGGCTGGTTGGCGGTGAACCGTCTTAGAGGGGACGGGATGCGCACCTTTACTGCCATCTAGCCCTCCACCACATCGCCCGTCACCCGGTCCACCTTCACCCCTTTGGAGGTGACCCATGCCAGGCCCTTTTCAATGTCCGCCTCCTTCCCCTCCAGCTCCAGGATAACCCAGCCCCGGTCCTCGGTTACATCCGCCCGGCGGATATTGGTGATTACCTTGAACTGCATCCCCAGATTGTAGATGATGGGCTCGGTTACCAGCTCCGTAGGGAAGGTGAACATCACCCTGCGTCTAGCCATATCTATTCCTCCCTTCACCCGTGAGTGGTTTCCTCTCTCAGCTTGGCCCCCAGGGACTCCTCAAAGGAAGCCAGCGTGGGCTTGATGATGATGGCCTGGACGATCTTATCCTCCACCGCCTCTACTGTCTTGGGTCCGGCCCCGGTGATATAGGCTACGGCCGTCTCCCCGGGGGCGATGGCCCCGGCTTGGACCAGGCTCCTGAGCCCGGCAATCACAACACCCCCCGCCGTCTCGGCGAAGATGCCCTCGGTCTCCGCCAGGAGCTTCATCCCCTCCACAATCTCCTCATCGGGGGTAGCGGCCACCCCTCCCCCCGATTCCCGCAGAACCCGCAGGGCATATACCCCGTCGGCGGGGTTGCCCATAGCCAGGGACTTGGCCAGGGTCTGAGGCCTGACAGGCTTGACCCGCTTATCCCCCCTCTCAAAGGCCTGGACAATGGGGGCGCACCCCAGGGGCTGGGCCAGGTGCATCCGGGTCCTCACCTCCCCGATGAGGCCAAGAGAGGAAAGCTCATGGAGCCCCTTCCACACCTTGGTATAGAGGGAGCCGGATGCGGCCGGGACGATGCAGTGGTCGGGGGCCCGCCACCCCAACTGTTCCGCCACCTCATATGCCAGGGTCTTGGAGCCCTCGGAATAGTAGGGGCGGATATTGATATTTACAAAGGCCCAGGGGTAGCGCTCTGCCAGCTCCCCGCAGAGGCGGTTCACCTCATCATAGTTGCCCTCCACCGCCACCAGGGTAGGCCGGTATATTGCCGTGCCCACTATTTTCCCCTTCTCCAGGTCGGTGGGGATGAAGATGAAGGCCTTCATCCTGGCCTTGGCCGCATGGGCCGCCACGGCGTTAGCCAGGTTCCCCGTAGAGGCACAGGCCACCGTGTCAAAGCCGAACTCCCTGGCCTTGCTTACCGCCAGGGAGACCACCCGGTCCTTAAATGAGTATGTCGGGTTAACGCAGTCGTTCTTGATGTAGAGCCCTTTCAGGCCCAGGGCCGCTCCCAGGTTATCCGCCTTGAGGAGGGGGGTGAACCCGGCATTCATGTCCACCACCTCCCCCTCCAGGGGAAGAAAGTCGCGGTAGCGCCACATGGAGAGGGGGCCCTGGGCTATCTTTTCCCGGCTGGTGGCCCGGGCCAGGGCCTCGTAGTCATAGGCTACCTCCAGGGAGCCGAAGCAAAACTCGCAGACATAGAGGGGCTGGAGGGGATACTCCCGGTGGCACTCCCGGCAGCGCAACGCCCGCGCAAACGACATCAGCCCCCCTTCAGTCCGGTTTCCAGAGGTGAATAGCTTTAACCGCGTCCATCAAAAGCCTGTTCCCCAATATACCATTGCCCTGGAATTCAGGCAAGGCCTGGACCGCTCAGCAGGCGGGGGTGCGGGGGCGGTACTGGAGGGCTTCGGCCAGGTGAGAGGGGCCGATGGTCTCGGAGCCGCAGAGGTCGGCGATGGTACGGGCCAGCTTCAGGACCCGGTGGAAGGCCCGTGCGGACAATGATAGCTGCTTCATGGCCGAGATGAGGAGGGCCTGGGCCCCGGGCTCCAGGGGGCAGAACTGCCTGACCTCGGCGGGGCGCATCTCGGCGTTGGTCAGGATGCTGTTCCCCTGGAAGCGCCCCTTCTCTATCTCCCGGGCCGCTTTCACCCGCTCTCTTACCCTTTCCGACATCTCCCCCGCCCGGTCATCGATGAGCTTCTCGTATTCCACCCTCGGCACCTGGACGAAGATATCAATCCTGTCCAGGAGGGGGCCAGAGATGCGCCTCTGGTACCGGGAGACAAGGGAGGGGGGGCAGGTGCAGGGCTTTTTGGGGTCGCCGAAGTAGCCGCAGGGGCAGGGGTTCATGGCCGCCACCAGCATGAAGTTGGCGGGGAAGGTGAAGGTCCCCTGGACCCGGCTTACGGTTACTGTTTTATCCTCCAGGGGCTGTCGCAGGGCCTCCAATAAATGCCCGAACTCGGGCAGCTCGTCCAGGAAGAGGACCCCCCGGTGGGCCAGGCTTATCTCCCCCGGGTGGGGCCAGCGCCCCCCGCCCACCAGGCCGGCCTCGGAGACGGTGTGGTGGGGGGAGCGGAAGGGCCTCTGCCGCAGGAGGGGGGAGCCCGGAGGCAGGAGGCCGCTGACGCTGTATATCCTGGTCACCTCCAGGGCCTCCCCTTTTGTCATAGATGGGAGGATGGAGGGGAGGGCTCGGGCCAGAAAGGTCTTGCCTGAGCCGGGTGGCCCCATCATGACCAGGTTGTGCCCCCCCGCCGCCGCCACCTCCAGGGCCCTCTTGGCGTGCTCCTGCCCCTTGATATGGGCCAGCTCCGCCGCCGGGGTGGGCACCATCCCTTCCTCTGCCGGTGGGGCGGGGGGGATAGGTTTCTCCCCCCTCAGATGGGCCACCAGGGCAGAAAGGCTTTCCACCGGCACTATCTCCAGCCCCTCCACCAGGGTGGCTTCGGCGGCATCGACGGCGGGGACATAGGCAGCCTTGAAGCCCTTCTCCAGGGCCAGGGCCACCATGGGGAGGATGCCCGGGGTATGCCTCAGGCCCCCGTCCAGAGAAAGCTCCCCCAGAAAGACGGCTTGGGAGACATCGGCCTCTAGCTGTTCCGAGGCCAGGAGGACCCCCAGGGCCATAGGCAGGTCATAGGCGGGGCCTTCCTTGCGGAGGTCGGCGGGGGCCAGGTTGATGGTAATACGCCGGTTGGGGAAGATGCATCCGGAGTTCCTGATAGCCGCCCGCACCCTCTCCCTGGCCTCCTGGACCGGGGTATCCGGCAGGCCCACGATGGTGAAGGAGGGGAGGCCAGGTGATATATCCACCTCCGCCTCCACCAGCACCCCCTCCAGCCCCGCCACAGCACAGGTGAGAACCTTGGCCAGCATCCCAATCCCATATTAGCAGGGAGAAACTCTATAGTAAAGATATGGTCAACATAGTAAAGATATAGTCAAGATGGTAAAGATATGGTAAAGATAAAAGGCGGGCTCACCCCAGAAGGCGCAGGTAGAGGTCAAGGAGGCCCTGGCCCCAGAGCAGGGTCACGAAGGAGCCCCCCACCAGGAAGGGGCCGAAGGGTATGGCGGCCTTTCTCCCTTTGAGCCTGAGGGCCAGGAGAACGGAGGCCAGCAGCCCCCCGCTGACAACGGCCACTAGAATAGCCACAAGGACCAGGGGCCAGCCGTTAATCAGGCCCAGGAGGCCAGCCAGTTTCACATCCCCAAGTCCCATCCCCCCCCGGGCCAGGAAATATATGGCCAGGAAGAGGCCAAACCCCACCCCACCCCCCACCAGGGCAGGAATGGCGCGGCCCTCAAGCAGGGCCAGGCCCAGGGCCAGGGCCATCCCCGGGAAGACTATCACATCGGGGATAATGCCCTCCCTCAGGTCTATGAAGAAGATAGGGACAAAGAGGGCCACATATACCAGGGAGGAGAAAAGCTCCAGGCCGGGCCCCAGCCTCCACCCCAGGAAAGCGAAAAGCCCCCCCGTCAGCAGTTCCACCAGAGGGAGACGCCAGGAAATTGGCACACCGCAGAACCGGCATTTCCCCCGAAGCAGAACGTAGCTCAGGACCGGCAGCAGGTCCCGCGTGGAAAGCCCCCGCCCGCAGGCCTCGCAGCGGGAAGAGGGGAAGAGAAGGGACTCCCCCCGGGGCAGGCGGTCAATGACCACATTGAGGAAGCTGCCCACCACCAGGCCCACCAGGCCCAGGAAGAGAGCCAGCATTATCCCTTGCCCAGGGGGCGGAGAAGAAGGCCGATGTTCACCATGAACAGGGCCAGGGAGAACTCGGGGTCCGGGGGCAGAGGCAGAGGGGCCTCCAGGGGAGCCAGAGAGTGGCCAGTGGCCGCCGCCAGGTCATCGGCCAGGCCCGGTAGCCCCGCCAGCCCCCCCGTGAGGTAAAGGGGCACATCCTCGGCAAGGGGCTCCCCGTAGGTCTCGGTGTAAAAGCTGATGCTCCTACCCACCTCCTCCATCACCCTGGCCGAGACTTGCTCCGAGGGAAGGGGCTCATCCCCCAGGAAAACACTCCTCGTCAGGGCAGGAAAGCCCTCCCTGACCACCGCCATCTCCACCGAGTTGCTCTCCACGTGGGCCAGGATGGCCTCCCGGCGCCTCGTACAGCGGGCCAGGGCCAGTGCCTTCAGGTCCAGCCTCTCCAGCTTCAGCCCCCCCCTGTCAAACACCGCCAGGAGGGCGTGGAGGGGCTCCCGCGGACAGGCCGCCACAAAGACCCGCCGGACTCCCCTTCCGGGGAGTACCCGCCAGAAAAGGTAATGGCTTTCCGGAGAGACCGCCATCTGCCGGCGGGTCTCCCTGACCACTACCCCCTCCACGTCCAACCCCCGAAAAGCAGGCAGGCTCAGGGTGCGGGTGAGGGCCGCCAGGCCTGGGAAGGAACAGAAAAGGCGGGCGGGGAGAAGGGAACGGGAGCGGAGGGTGGATATCACCATCTCCCTCAGCCCCTCGGCGTCCGCCACGTATCCATTGCGCAGGAAACGGGGGGCAAAAGGTATGGAACCCCAGTACTCAGGGGAGCCACCCCAGAAGCTGAGGAGCCTCAGGCTGTTCCCCTCCAGGCTCACCGCCAGAAGGCGCCGCTGAAAAAGGCGAGGGGCCCCCTTCAGCCTCTTCTCCTGGGCCGTCATGGCCCTTCCCCCTGGAGCAGGAGAACGATGTCAAACTCGGCCTCCCAGCCCGTTTCGCCCTGGCTGAGGCTGATGTTGTCCAGGAAGAGGGTAGGAAAGGCCCCGGCCGCCAACCCTTTCATATAGGAGACCAGGGAGGAAAAGGGGCCGCTAAAGGCGGCATGGGAGATGAGAGCCCTGTACTCCCGGCCGCCCACCTTCTCCTTCCCCTGCTCCCCCAGCGCAATTTCGCGCACTGTCAGCTGGTCGGCGGTCAGAATCAGCTCCTCCAGCCTGGGGCCAGGGTCTTCTTCGGGGAAGGGGACCTTCTCCAGAGCGGCCCGGACCTCCCCCAGCCGCCGGTTGAGCTCAACCACGTCCATGTCCACCCGCAGCCTCTCCACCAGGCGGGCCTTTTCGGCGATGGCCACTTCCACCGCCTTCTCCTGCGCCTGGGCCCGGTTCCAGAAAACGGCCAGGGAGAGGTCGGAGAGAAGAAAAAGGACCGCCGCCAGGAGGAAAAGCTTCTCCAGCCAGGAAAGCCTCTTCAGGGCTTTCACTGCGCTCCTCCCCGGGGCTTGAGAAGCAGGGTGAACTCCACCCCCTTGTCGGTCTCCCGATAGTTGAACCTGATGTTGGAGAAGAGCCCCCCCAGCGACAGCTGCCGCACATGGAAAACTACCTGCTGGGCGTCTGTGGCCGTGCCCGTGGCCTCCAGGTCAGGGTCCTTCTGGACGAAGGAAAGGAAGGCCATCCCGGAGGGTAGCCTGGCGACGAGGGCCTCAAGCACCAGGGGCCAGTCCACCCTTTCTTGCTGGAGGGTCTTGTAGTCCTCCTCCAGCTCCTTGAGCTTCTTCCCCTCCGTTTCCAGCCGGGAGCGGAGTTCCGAGGCGGTGGGCTCATTGACCAGGAGCCCCTTCTCCTCCCCCACCAAGATCTCCAGCCTGGCCTGCCGGGAAGCAAGGGCTTCCGCACTCCGGGCCCGGGCGTCAAGGAGAGGGAAAAGGAGGGCCAGGAGGAGGAGGGCGGCCAGAGCCACCACCAGCCCCGCCCAGGAAAAGAGGGGCCGCGGGCGGTAGTCCGGCGGGAGAAGATTCATATCCAGCAAAGGCCCAGCTTTCATCTTATCTGGCGGACAAGGCCGTAGAGGGGGCTGAGGATAGAGACGGCAATAAAGGCCACCACCCCCCCCACCAGGATGATAAGGGCCGGCTCCAGCATCCCCACCAGGCGGGCGATGGCCCGCCCTGCCTCCTCGTCATAGCTTGTGACAACGGTATCCAGGTTAGCCTCCAGCTGGCCGGTGTGCTCCCCGATGCTCACCAGCTGGCCCACCAGAGGCGGGAAGAGGGGCCGGGAGGCCAGGGCCTGGGAAAGGAGCTTCCCCTGCACCACATCCGCCCTCACCCCTGTCAGGACCTCCCTGAAGGGGGCATTCTCCGTGGTCTGGACCAGAAGGTTCAGGCCCTCGGTGAGCGTGACCCCCGCCTTGAGAAGGAGGGAAAGGGTGCGGCAGAAGCGGGCTACCTGGGAGAAGATAATGGCCCGGCGCACCTGGGGGACCCGGAGTAGGAAACGGTCCCAGCGGGCCCTCCCCCGCGGGCTGCGGATATACCAGGTCCCCCCCACCACCCCCAGGGCCAGGGCCACCATCACCAGCCCCCCCCGCTCCCGGAGAAAGCCTGCTATCGCCACGAGGGCCCGGGTGGAGAGGGGCAGGCTGCCCCCCCACTCCCGCAGCAGGGCCCTCATGGAAGGGAGAACAAAGGTAACCAGGATGACCACCACCCCCACGGCCAGGACGGCGATGAAGGCGGGATAGCCCAGGGCCCCCCTCACCCTGATGGCAGTCTCCCTCTCCCTTTCCAGGTGGACCTCCAGTTGCCTCAGCACCAGAGGGAGACTACCTATCTCCTCCCCCACGTGGATAAGACGGAGGTAGAGGGTAGAGAATACCTGGGGATGGCGGGCCAGGGCCTGGGAGAAGGAATCCCCCCGGCTAATATCCTCAATGACCCGGTTAAGCACCCGGCCGAAGGGACCAGAGGTCTGGGCCTGGAGCATCTTCAGGGAGGGGACCTCGCTTATGCCCGCGCCGAGGAGGTTGGCCAGGCTCCGGGTGAAGTGGATAATCTCCCCCCTCCTCACCCCAAAGAGTGTGGGGGACAGGGACTCCAGATGCAGGCCCCCGCCGTCTTTCTTGAGTCTGCTGAGGCGTAGTATGGTGAGGCCCGCTTGCCACAGGGCCTCCTCCGCCTCCTTTTCCGTCTCCGCCTCCAGCTCCCCCGCCCTCATCTCCCCCTGGGGCGTGGATGCCAGATACTTATATCTCATAGCCAAGGAAAAGGCCGAGAGGGTCCGGGCTATCCGATGAGGAAGACGTGGCGGAGGACCTCGCTGGGTGTCGTGACGCCATCCCTGGCCTTGAGCATCCCATCCCGGCGCAGGGTGACCATCCCCTCCTTTACCGCCTGAGCCTTTATCTCCATTGCCGGGGCCTGCCGGTTCACCAGCTGGCGGATGGGGTCGGTGAGGGGCAGCATCTCAAAGACCCCCGTCCTTCCCAGGTAGCCCGTCCGGGAGCAGAAGTTGCAGCCCCGGCCCATGTAGAAGTCCGTCCTCACCTCCTGCATCTCCTGCTGGTAGGCCGCCGCATCGGCGGGGCTCACCTTCTCCATGTTGCGACAGTAGGGACAGACCTTCCTCACCAGCCGCTGGGAGAGGGAACCGATGACCGCCGAGGTGACGAGGAAGGGCTCCACCCCCAGGTCAATAAGGCGGATGATGGCCGCCACGGCATCGTTGGCGTGGATGGAGGTAAGCACCAGGTGGCCGGTGAGGGCCGCCTGGACGGCCACAGTGGCTGTCTCCTTGTCCCTTATCTCCCCCACCAGTATGACATCGGGGTCAAGGCGCATGATGGCCCTGAGGCCGGCGGCAAAGGTTATCTCCGCCTGCCGGTTCACCTGTATCTGGTTGATACGTTTGAAATGGTATTCAATGGGGTCCTCAATCGTCATGACATTGCGTTCCTGGGGATTTAGCTCCCCGATGGAGGCATAGAGGGTGGTGGTCTTACCTGAGCCCGTGGGCCCGCTGACCAGCACCATGCCGAAAGGGGAGTCCAGGATGCGCCGGTGGCCCTCCTGCACGCCAGTCGCCATGCCGACCTGGGAGAGCTGGAGGAGGCCCAGGGACTTGTCCAGCACCCGGAGAACCGCCATCTCCCCGTGGGCCGTCTCCGCCGTGGCCACCCGGAAGTCAATGGGCCGCTCAGCGATGGCGGCGGAGAACTGGCCGTCCTGGGGACGGCGCCTTTCAGCGATGTTCATGTTGGCCATGACCTTTATCCGGGAGATGAGGGCAGAATGGATCCCCATTGGGAGGGTGGCAACCTGATGGAGGATACCATCAATGCGGTAGCGCACCCGGATGCCGTCCTCCTCGGGCTCGATATGCACATCCGAGGCCCGGTCCTTCACCGCCTGGGTCAATATCATGTCCACAGCCCGCACGATGGGGGCCTGGGCAATGGCCTCCCCCACCAGGCCCGGGTCTGACGCCGCCACCCGGGTGCCCGCCGGGGCCTGGGGCTGGGCGCCAACCGCCTGGCTTATCTCCTGCTCAATCTTCTGGGCCAGCCGGTAGTGGGTGCGGATGGCATCCTCCAGGCCCCCGTGGAGGGGGATGACCACCCGGAGGCGCTTCCTTGAGAGGGCCGCCAGGGTATCCACGGTGGCCACATCGGAGGGGTCTTCCATGGCCACGGTGAGGACATCCCCCTCCACCTTAAGGGGCAGTACCCGATGCTCCCTGGCCACCTCCTCGGGGACAAGGGCAACAGCCTCGGCCTCAACCTCATACTGGCGCAGGTCTACTACGGGGACATTGAACTGAAAGGAGAGGACAGTAGCCAGTGTCTCAGCGCTGATGATGTTGTCCTGGAGGAGGACCTCCACCAGCTTGCGGCCCTGGCCCCGGGCTTTCTCCTGGGCCTTGGCCAGCTCCTGGGGCTTGAGGAAAGCCCCCTCCACCAAGACCTGGCCGATGTCCTTCCTGGTCTTGGCACGCTCCATCATTTCAGCCCTGTCTGGGTCACCTTCACCCCCCACAGCCACCACACCTTATCCCCATCCCTCACCTCAGCGGAGAAGCCCTCCACCTCAGCCGGTTCCACCGAGGCGCGGAAGACCCAGTCCCCCAGCACCATGTTCTCCTTAAGGGGATAGCCCATGCGGAGCCACGTCTCCAACTTGGAAAGCTCGGGGTCCATCATCGCTTCTCCGTCCTGGTCTCCAGAGTCTCCCCCGGGGCCAGGGCCACCTTCTTCAGGTCCACCCCGTAGCGGAGCATCCAGTACCAGACGGTGCTGCGGCTCACCCCCAGCGCCTCTGCCATCCGGGGCAACCCCATCTCGTTGTACATCCGGGGCAAAAGCTTCTCCAGCGGCTGGTTGTACCGCTCCTCCACCCCTCTCATCAGCTTTGTCCTCCTCATCGCCATGGCTCCACCCCCCTTTCAACGCAATATGCTAGCATAAATCTAATATTTTGTCAAGACCTTGTTTAACATTAGATTAACTAAACTCTAGAGTAGTATTGGAAGAATATTAGCATATGCTTAGAACACGGCCAATACATTAGTTCTGCCAATCAATAGTATAGCACTTCTGTTCTAGGATTTCCTCTTGACGGGTGGCGAGGGGGAGGGGATAATTGCTCAGAGGGCGGGTGTAACTCAGGGGTAGAGTGCCTGCTTCCCAAGCAGGCTGTCGTGGGTTCGAATCCCATCACCCGCTCCACAGATAACTTAAGGCGCCCTCAGTGGAACTCGTGTCATGACCGTGTGGCTGGAGCTGATACGAAGTAGCCAAGATTGCTGCCTAGGGTTGCCGACAAACACTAGTCCTAAGGACCTATGGACTTTCGGCAGGGGGACTAATAGAGTGGTGGCGTCTTCACCGGACGGGAGCAGTTCGGCCCCTGAACAAGGAGGCGGCGGATGGTGTTTGTGAAGAGGGCGGGCCTGAACTCCACGGTTATCCCCCCTGCTGAGTCCCTGCAGCATCCCCATGGGCCCTTCCAGGGTCCTCCCATAGCCTCTTTCCCAACGCCCTAACAGCAGAGACTGGCCAGGCCCCCTCGCATCAACGCGGGGGGGAGCGACCATGGACCAGGCAGAGAAGAGGCCAGGCAATTGGCGGGCGCGGTGCATCGGTCTTACCACCGGGGCCTTCAGCCTTTATTGGCCGCATGGCCACTGGGACGGAGCATAATGGCAGCGATTACGCCTGAAGCCGCCACCAAAGCCAGAGTGCTCAGGGCATTTCAAGAATCAGCACCGGTCGATTTGAGCATGTCTGATGCTGCCAGACGCGCGGGGGTCAGCCTGGCCACAGCCTCAACCTACATCAAGGTCCTGGTAGCCGAGGGTGCGCTGGAGGAGTCACGCCGCATAGGGAACGCCAAGCTCTTCCGCCTCAGATGAAAAGGCCTGTGGCCGGGCAGGGAATGCTTCGTAGTGCACCCTGCAAGAAAGGGGGTGAGAATCGGGGGTAGCAAAAGCTTGGACAACTCTGGCTGAAGCTAAGATGCTGAAAACTGTATAGATGGTGCCGGAAAGGGGGCGAGAATCAGGGGTAGCAAAACTGGGGGGAACGGGGGATGGGCCATCTTCCGGGCCAGCACTGGCAGGGAGAGGCTAGCCGGGCTCGGTCAGCCTCTGGAACTTCTCCTGGCAGGGGGGGTAGCGGTCCTGGAGGCCGCAGGTGGAACAGGGACCAGAGCGGCAGTCGGGGGTCTCCCTGGAGCGGAAGGCCCGCTGGTATTCCCGCCAGAGGAAGGCCCGGCTGACCCCGATATCCACCGTGTCCCAGGGGAAAACCTCGTCCCTCCCCCGCTCCCGGTGGGCGTAGAAGGCGGGGTCCAGGGAGGCCCCATGGAAGGCCTCAAGCCAGCCCCGGAGGTTGAAGGCCTCGTTCCAGGCATCAAAGCGCTGGCCGCTCTTCCAGGCCAGCTCCAGTGCCTTCCCCAGCCTCCGGTCCCCGCGTGAGAGGACGCCCTCCAGGAGACTCATCCCGGGGTCCTGCCAGGAGAGGGCCACCCCCATCCTCCCCAGGCCCATCTTCACCGTCTCGGCCTTCTTTTCCATCTCCTCCAGAGTGAGCTGGGGTGCCCACTGGAAGGGGGTATGGGGCTTGGGGACAAAGGGGGAGATGCCGACCCGGAGCCGGAGCCTCCCCAGCTTGAAGGCCTTCTTCAAGAGGTCCAGGATGGCCTGGATGTCCTCGGGGGCCTCCGTGGGCAGCCCCACCATAAAGTATAGCTTCACGGAGTTCCATCCCTTCTCCAGGGCGGTGGAAAGGACGGAGAAGAGCTCATCATCCCCTATAGTCTTGTTGATGGCCTGCCTCAGGCGGGTACTCCCGGCCTCGGGGGCGAAGGTGAGGGCCCTCTTCTTTCCCCCGGGCAGGGCCTCCATAAGGCGGATGGAGAAGGCGTCCATCCGGAGGCTGGGCAGGGAGACCGTGATGTCCTCGTAGCGGTCCACGACCTCCCGGACGACCGTTTCAATCCCGCTGTAGTCGCTGGTGGTCAGGGAGACCAGCGAGACCTCGCTATAGCCGCAGTCACGGAGGAGCCCCCCCACCGCCTGGACAACCTCGCCCGGCGGGCGCTCCCTCAAGGGGCGGTAGATGACCCCGGCCTGGCAGAAGCGGCAGCCCCGGGTGCAACCCCTCTGGACCTCCACCGCCCCCCGGTCATGGACCACCTCAATATTGGGCACCACCGGGCGGGTGAGGGGAGGGGGGAGGGGGGCCACCAGCCGCCTCTCCACCCGGGGCCGGGCCTCCCCCGCCAGAGGCTCAATGCCCTTCAGGGTGCCATCGGCATGGTATTCCACCCGGTAGAGAGAGGGCACATAGACCCCCTGTATGGCGGCCAGCTTCCTCAATAGCCCCCTCCGGGGCAGGCCCTTGAGCTCCTCGTAGGCCTCCAGGAAGTGGGAGAGGACCTCCTCCGCCTCCCCCAGGATGAAGAGGTCAATGAAGTCGGCCAGGGGCTCGGGATTAAGGGCAGCGCTGCCCCCGGCGATGACCAGGGGGTAGCGGCCTTCCCTCTCCGCGGAACGGAGCGGGATGCGGGCCAGGTCCAGCATATTGAGGAGATTGGTATAGGTGAGCTCATATCCCAGGGAGAAGCCAAGGATGTCAAAATCCCTGAGGGGCTTCTTCGTCTCCAGGCTGAAGAGGGGTATGCCCCTTTCCCGGAGGGCCCCCTCCATATCACCCCATGGGGCATAGGCCCTTTCGCAGAGCCAGCGGGGGGAGGTATTTATTATGTCATATAGGATAGGGATGGCCAGGTTAGACATGCCGATTTCGTAGAGGTCGGGATAGACCAGGCACACCCGGACCCGGGCCCGGTCCCAGTCCCTGGCGACGGCGTTCCACTCCCCACCGGCATACCGGCCGGGACGGACCACACCGGAGAGAAGGGTGTCCAGCTCCCTGGCTTCCACCTTCAGGGCCTTTCCTTCCCCAGAAAGACCACCTCTGCCTCCACCTTTCCCCCTTCCAGGGTGAGGAGGCCGTAGGAGCCCGGTGCCCGCGAAGAGCCATAGCCCTGGCCGGGGTTGAAAAAGAGTACCCCATCGCGGTAGATGTTCCGGGGCTCATGGGTGTGGCCGAAGAGGATGATGTCCACCCCGGGGAACTCCCTGAAAAGCCTCTCCTCCAGGCCCCAGGGGGGCCCGCCGTAGGCCGGGTGGGTGATGGCTATCCTTTTTCCCTCCAGCTCCAGGGTTTCCCTGGCGGGCAGTTCCTGGCGGACATCCCCCGGGTCCAGATTGCCGTGGACGCCGACAAACCGAGGGGAGGCCTTTTTGAGGGCCTCCACCACCTCCCGGTCCACGAAGTCCCCGCAGTGGACCACCAGGTCGGCTTCATCCGCGGCACGGACTATCTCCGGCGAGACCTCCTCCAGCCGGCGGGCATGGGTATCAGCCAGGACCAAAAGCCTCATTCCATGAATTCTCTATTGTCGGCTCTTACCATCAGGTGAGCAAAAAGCATCTTGACGCCTACCTCGATGAACTGGAGTGGCGGTTCAATAACCGAGAGAATCCATACCTGTTCAGGGATACGCTTCTAAAACTCATCAGGTCTGAGAACCTTCGTTATCAGAAATTGGTTGGATAGATATGTCGGGTTGCGGTTGTGAGCTAACCGCACTCATTTGGTCAATAGCCACTGCCTGACGCTTAATTTCAGTTAGTCTAGACCGCCTTTTACACCAAGCCCAACTACCTACACCAACGCAAGCCACGGCCAGTATCAATCCGGTCACTCCTCCAAATTGGAGTAATGCAGTTGCCTTCTCTGACAAAGTACCCTGCATGATGGCACTAGTGTATAACCCGACTGCAAACAAGAAAGCTCCGCTCGCTGCTGCGAAAAAACCAGATGCCAGAGTGTTTAGTAAACTGATGTCGTCAAGTTCTGCCTCGGTAAGCACAAACTCTTTCATCTGGCGCACCGTGTGTGTATGTGGGAGACTTGAGAATTGTTGAGGGATTCCTGCCAGCCTGTCCGGGTGCGTGGCCATCGCCCTATTCCCTCCGTGGCACAGGCGACGGCGGAGTGGGTGGTGCTGGGTACAGCCCCATCCTCCATGCACTGAACGACAGGACATGACCGCAACCGGCGCACATTAGCCGAACAACAGGCCAAGCAATCGGTGCTACCGGTGTGCCCAAACTTGCTTGTATGGGGAAAATGATGGCCTGAGTGACGTATTCGTCTACTAGCCAAGTCGTGTGACCAGACACTGGGCAAGGGTAGGGAGAGCCAGCACGTTGATTTGCTACCCACTGGAGTATGTACGATATTTCGGCTGGACTTAAATGACCTTGTGCATCTGGCATACCTCTTCTCCTTTTCTAAGGGTTTCTCACATACCCCTATTCTACCATCTTGCCATCTTGAGCCGAGCGTATAACCCCGGATGAATTATAGACGATTACCCGGTAGTCTGGCGACTTTTGGCCGTGCTATAATTGGTTAAGAGACACAATCAAAGGAGGGGTTCCATCATGCCCATCTACGAATACCTGTGTAGCAGTTGCGGGAATATCTTTGAGCTGATAAGGCCCTTCAGCCAGGCGGGGGAGCCTGCCATATGTCCCCAGTGCGGTGGGAGGGGGGAGAAGCTGCTCTCCGTCTTCGCATCCAAGGAGGACTTCAATATCAAGGTGCCCCGCGGGGAGGCCTTCCGGGGCACGGCAGCTCCTTCACCAGGTAAGGCCCCCCAGGCGAGTAGCCCAGCGCCCGGTAATATTCCTTTGCCCCCACCCCGCTCAGCACGGAAAGGGAAGAAGCCCCGGCAGAGCTAGCAATCCCCTCCGCCCCCCGGAGAAGGGCCTGGCCCAGCCCCCGGTGCTGGGGGGCGAGGGGGCTTCTTTCCCCCAGGGCCAGCTCAGGCC